>JBFRWR010000177.1:0-4864 GCA_051439685.1 Trichodesmium sp. | reverse complement strand
CGACACACCTTAAATGGTGCATTAGATGGGGAGTGTGGGGAGGGTGGGAAGTGTGGGAAGTGTGGGAAGAAAAAGACAGCTAGAAACAAAAATCTATTGCACAGTTTTAGCTGTGTCAGTCTACTACCAATAGCGTTCATGCGTAAGTCCTATAATTGCTTTCCAGATGCTAAATTACTGAGAGAATCATCAGTAACACGACATATACGCCACTCATCTAAAATTGACGCACCAATACGTTTATAAAATCCGATCGCCGGTTCATTCCAATCTAAAACACTCCACTCCAACCTACCACAGTTTCGAGATACGGCCAATTCTGCTACATAACTTACCAGTCGTTTCCCGATACCGCGCCCCCGGTATTCAGGTAATACAAATAAATCTTCTATATAAATTCCAGGTTGGGTAAGAAAAGTTGAATAATTATGAAAGAATAAAGAAAAACCGACAGCTTGGCCTGCAAATTCAGCGATAATAGCCTCAGCATAGGGACGATGATGAGACTTCTCGCTACCCGGTCTACCAAACAAATGAGCTTCCAGGGAAGCAACGCTACCTGTAACAGCATGAGATAATTTCTCATATTCAGCTAGGGCTTTAATTAACTCAAAGATTACAGGTACATCTGCTGGTGTTGCAGCACGCAACTTTAGTTCATCCAAGGACATAATTTAATACCGTTTCACGCAAGTCAAAAGTAAAATTTTATCAGCTCATTGATAAGAGTATTTTGATTTGAGCTAATAGCTGAATGCTATAGCTAAGGAAGAATTGATTGGGACACAGATCGATGACGAATTTTAGACTAGGAAATGTTTTCCCTATTCCCTCTTCCCTATTCTCTACTCCCTACTCCCTATTTTATCAAAAACGATTTAACCATCCCTTTAAACGTTCAGCTACTTGGGGGCGACGTAACTTACGCATGGCCTTCGCTTGAATTTGTCGTACTCGTTCGCGGGAGAGATTAATCATCCGACTCACTTCATCTAGAGTATGAGGTTCTCCTGTGATTAAACCATACCGGAGAGTAATTACATCTTGTTCGCGATCGCTTAATACATGATTTAAGACTTCTAAGATATCCTGGCGCATCATCATATCGTTCATTTGCGCTTCAGGAGTTGTATTTTCATTATCTTCTAAAAAGTCTAATAGTTCGGTATTTTCGTCAGTACCTAAACGATGATTTAGAGAGAGAGTTTTCCGGCGAATTTGCTGGAGGTTACGCAGTTGTTGATGGCTAATTTCGAGTTCTTTGGCCATTTCTGCATCACTTGGGAGACGATTTAACTTACGTCTTAGATCGCGGTAAACTCGTTTAAGTTTGTTAATTTGTTCAACTACATGAACGGGTAGACGAATAGTACGCCCTTGATTAGCTATAGTCCGAGTTATTCCTTGACGAATCCACCAATAAGCGTAGGTAGAAAATTTATAACCCTTCTCTGGGTCAAATTTTTCGGCAGCACGGTTTAATCCTAATGCTCCTTCTTGAATCAAATCTAGAAAAGGTACTCCCCGATTGAGATAACGTTTGGCAATGGAAACTACTAACCGGAGATTGGAGCTAATCATACGACGTTTGGCTGCCCGACACTTATATAGACGCTGATCTAGTTGTGCTTCTGTTAAATCTGCTGCTGTTGCGACTTCAGATTTTGTCGGCATTCTGCCTAATTCATTTCTTAGTTTCTCTGGCAGTTGTTCAAAGACAACTAACTCTTGGATCAGTCTGGCTAATTCTATTTCTTCTTTTTGGCTGAGAAGAGGGTAGCGAGACATTTGCTTAAATAATGCTCCTACTGCATCGTCTATATCTTTCTGATTTTCTGGGACAATAGCTGTAGCTGATTTATTCATACTAGGTTCCTCCTGATTTTCACCTTCTTCATGCAAGGATTCAGCTATCATCAAACTCATTTGCTGCATTTTATCTGCCATTTCTGATTGATTATTGGAGGCTATAAGTTCGGTTTGATGCTGACCGGAATTTTCTTGAAGTATGACTTTCATAGTTTTTCTTTCTATTATATAGTTTGCTGACTGTCAATGGTTGATGAGATGTAATTGAGGTATTATTTTATACGATAGTTCCCTAATTATTACTTTTCAACTAAACTGAATATTTTAAGAAAGTGTCTAGTAATATTATTCAGTTTACCATATTTTACTCTTTCTGTCAATAAATAGCCTCTAGCTTGACTAATATTTAATTTCCTAAGATAAATATGCAAATATTTACATAACTAAATAATTGTTTAACATTTAGTTATTTCTTCAAAGATGAATAACAATATCCATTTCAAAGCTTTAATCTCTAATTGGCTGTATTAATCAATACAAATTATCTAGTTTATTTTTAAGTTTTTATTTCTAGTTTTTTTTCTTTATTGAAAATAATTAAAATAATTCTAATTCAGGTATTTTGTAGCAAAAATAGCTGTTTACCCATTCTGTTGATGCTGTATAAATTTCATGGCAGCTTTAACAGAAAAGTCTATATAATTACAATTATTATAGAATAATTCTAAATATATAAATTTAACTATTCAGAGGAAGTTGAAATCAGAATAGGTTGTTTGATTGATTTTTGACGTACATGAATTTAATTTTTTTTTGGAGGAAAAACTAAAAAATTTGAAAGTGCAAGGTTGCAAGTTATATGATTATTCTGGTAATAGCGATCGCATTATTGGCAAATGCCAGGATTTGATCATTTATATTTGTACCTCATATATATATATAATCAAATAATCTTTAATTGTAAATTAGGAATTACTAAACTAAATGTTAGATTGGATTTCTGCTGCTTTTTCCCAATTATTAAAAAATATAGATGCTATCATTTTTTATGGTATTGGAGGAGACCAAGGTATACCACTTATTGTACTTTGGCTAATTAGTGGTGGTCTTTTTTTTACTATCCGAATGCAGTTTATTAATCTTCGAGCCTTTAAACACGCTATTGATGTTATATTGGGTAAATACGATGACCCGAATGACGAAGGTGAAGTTTCCCATTTTCAAGCTGTCGCTACTGCTCTATCTGGAACTGTAGGACTAGGAAATATTGCTGGAGTTGCGATTGCGATTAGTTTGGGAGGACCGGGTGCAGCTTTTTGGATGACGATCGCAGGTTTCTTAGGTATGAGTACCAAGTTTATTGAGTGTACCCTGGCTCAAAAATATCGGATGATTAGACTAGATGGTACAGTTGCCGGAGGACCAATGTATTATCTGTCAATAGGTTTAGCTGATTTAGGGAAAAAAAGTTTTGGTCAAATTTTAGCAGGAATGTTTGCATTTTTCAATGTTTTGGCGGTATTAGGTAGTTCGAGTATATTTCAGTCTAACCAGTCTCAAGTAGTTGTTGCTAATGTCTTACCATTTGTTGCCGAAAGAACCTGGATCTATGGATTAGTTCTAGTATTAATAGTAGGGTTGGTAATTATTGGAGGTATCCAACGTATTGCGGGAGTGGCTGCTGCTATCGTACCTGCAATGTGTTGCGTATACTTTTTGGCTGCTTTATGGGTTATTTTGGCTAACTTTACTGCTATTCCTAATGCTTTAGCCAGCATTATTCACGGTGCTTTTGTTCCCCAAGCTATGGCAGGTGGTTTTGTTGGGGCGCTAGTACAAGGGTTCCGTCGCGCCGCTTTTTCTAATGAAGCAGGGTTGGGTTTGGCAGCGATCGCTCATGCTACAGCGAAGACGGATGAACCTGTCCGGGAAGGTGTTGTCGCATTACTAGAACCGTTTATTGATACTATAGTTATCTGTAATATGACTGCTTTAGTAGTTATTATTACTGGGGTTTACAATAATCCAGAATTTGCGAATATAGGTGGTTCGGAATTGACTTTAGCTGCTTTTACTTCTGTTATTAGTTGGTTTCCTGCTATTTTGACAGTTTGTATCTTTTTGTTTGCTTTGTCTACCATGATTTCTAGTAGTTATTATGGTCAAGTTTCCTGGCAATATTTATTTGGAGATCGGAGTGTGATTATATATAAAGTTTTGTTTTTAATAGGTGTTTTTGTTGGTACAGTTACTAATCCAGAAGCAGTAATTCAATTTGCTGACGCTATGAAAATAACTCTCGCTTTTCCTAGTTTGCTCGGTGCTTATTTCCTTTGTGGTAAAGTCGCAACAGACCTAGAAAATTATATGAAACGTTTACAAACAGGAGAAATGATTTCCGCAAATTAATCCCGAATCTATAAGGATTTACATTTGATATCAAATCCGGTAGCATCAGTTTAACGAAGTCAGAAGTCAGAAGATCAGATATAATGCGGGTAATTAGTTATCGTATCGCCCTAGGAGTCAGGAGTCAGGAGTCAGGAGTCAGGAGAAAGAAAGGATTATAGAGCATGAATTTTTAAATTCGTATTCAAAAGACTGCGTTGCACCGTAACGCACTGTTAAGGAGTAGGAGTAGCTAAAATGGTGGCCGGCGACGGATTGGTGAATCACTTTTATAGTTTCAAGCCGTCTAACGCACCGTAGTGGCGTGACACAGCTAAAATGGTGCCATAGATGTAGGTTGGGTTGAGGAACGAAACCCAACAACAGTTTTTCTCCCGTAGGGACGTTGCATAACAAAAATGCGAACGTCCCTACCCACTCCCCTACTCCCTAATGCACAGTTTTAGGTGTGTCAGTCTAGTAGTGGAGCGACACACCTAAAATGGTGCCTGGCGACGGATTGGTGAATCCATTTCATAGTCTGAATTTAAGCCGTCTAACACACCCTAAAATTTTGCACTAAATTAGCTGTGTCGCTCCAGTAGTAGCGTGTCAAGCTTGAAAATGTGGATTAAAAACCTAACCCCCCAACCCCCTTCCCTACTAG
>JBFRWR010000176.1:0-4907 GCA_051439685.1 Trichodesmium sp. | reverse complement strand
AATATTTTCCTGATCATCTGACTCCTGAGAAAGGTCATAGTGTAGAAGTCAGATAGTATAAATACCTACCAAGCTACTGATCTTTATACTACTTTTAATGTTACAAATTGACGTGCGGAAGGTGGGTAATAATGATGATTAATTGTTAACCATAACAAGTGAAACTTTGATTTCCCTGAAGTAGTTTACCAGGACAACTTATCGACGTTTGCAACGACGACCTAAAGCAGCCAAACCTCCTCCAATTACAGTAAACAAGCCTAGTAGTGAAGATGGTTCAGGAGTGCTGACTGAAGCTGAAGATGTCTCATTGAGACGAGCTAAGGCTTCTGCACGGGTAGTAGGAACCCCACCAATATTCCTGTCGGTTCGTACACCGAACTGTTCTTCCAACTCTTGCTCGCGCTGATTTTCAACTTCGGCAGCAGCAAGTCGCTCCTGCATATTCTCCTGTTTCTCAGTAGCGATCGCTTCATCAATAAATGGAACAAGAGTTTCTTCTATGTCTCTGAGCAAATCATTTTGAAGGTCAATTTGCTCTTGTTGTTGTGCTACAACATCAGCTTTTCGACCTTTTGCTTCATCACGACTCTCTATATCTTCTTGCTGTAAGGCAACTTCACTTTCACTAAGCACTCCATTTTCAATCATTACTTGCTCCCGCTGATTGCGAGCAACCTTAAATAATCCGGCTTCAAACTCACGGCGCTTATACTCGCTGCCAACAGTTTTCCGATCGCCTACTTGCACCCCGTCAAAAGTATGAGTCGTATAATCAATAATGTTCCCATCATTATCGTAAACAGGAATCTCTACAGTTAAATCTTCAGCGGTGTAGGTTTTAAAATTATTGCTAGCGAAACCGTCTGGGCGATCGCTATCCCTCGCTTCTGCTTTCAAAGCCTTGAAATATTGGTTAGCTCCATCTAAAAGATTGTCAACAGATGAAGTCAGAGTATCAATAGAAGTAGCATCAATTTCATCAATCAGATTTTGGGTCTCAATAATATTCTGTGCATGGAAAGCCATTTCCTCTTCCTGAGCAGGAGTTAGATTATTTTTATTATTCAGCTTATTCCATTGTTTGTCAGAATTATCCCTGATTTTTTCCAGCTTTTGCTCCAAACTGTTCTTATTGGAAGTATCGAAATGTTGACTGTAGAAATCGTCTAATTCCTGTTCTAATTGTGGCTTATCTATTTCCGCATCTGCAAGGTCTTGTTTGAGAGTATCAATCTTATTTTTCTGATTGTTAAATTGCTTCTCAAGTTTGTCAATTTTCCCTTGACGCTCTTGTTCAACTCCAACTTCAAAATCAGCAATAACTTCGTTAAAGAAAATCAACTCCTGTTCTTGCTTTGCTAGACTACCATCATTACGCAATTCTAGCCAATTTCCATCATAATTGTTCTGTAGATCCAGCTTTTCTTGTAAGCTTAAATTTTCCCAGTTATTGTTTTCCTTATATTCTTCCCAAGCTTCTTTTTGGGACTCAAGTTGTGCAACTTCAACATAAGCATCCTTAATAGTTGCGCTGGCTTTTGGCTTGGCTAGTTCGAGAGCTTCCTCTTTGCTAGGAACATTACTAAGTTTAGTTTGTATTTGATCCCGTTTACCTTCAGCATCAAGAATTTTCTGTGGGTTCTCACTAATAGTGTTCTCAACTTTATTCAGATTATTAACTATTTTGTTGCGCTTGCCCAACTCTTTTCTAATCTCACTATTAGCTGCTCCGCCAGGAACTTTCTTAGCCGCGTTATTATTGCTTCTGTTAAGAGGGTTAATTTCATCTTTTTGTAAACGTTCAACTTCTTCCTCAGCAGCAGTTTGACGGTTATTGTAAGTATTTATTTGTGCCTGGTGAGCATCAATGTCATCTTGATAACCGTTTACTTCAGCTTGGATATTATCAATATCAGTTTGTAAATTGCCGATAGTTCCCTCAAAGCTCTCTAGTTCTCCATCCCAACCTTTACTATCCCAATCAAAACCATAGCCTTGAGCGATTCCTTTGAGAGTTTCAACATCTTTTGGAGGCTCTGGAGGAACTATAGCATCAAGATTGAATTTGAAGCCAAAAAACTCCGTTCCACCCAAAGAGTTTTGATTGAACCCTTCTGCTGTCAGTTCTGCAGCAGTCAACATTTGAAACCCATCATTGGCAACTCTGTCACCTCCAGCAATTACATTGTACCCTGTACCACTACCATTAAAGTAGGAGTTATTTGCTCCCAAGTTACCGTAGAAGTTATTCTCGCTAGAATCAACTATAGCTTCATAGTTATCAAGAGTACGATGCCCAAAGTTCTGCATCCCTACTCCTTTAGCAGCTACGTTTTTGTAAACCCCTAAACCTGAATCAGCACCGGAGTCTTGACTACCTGAAAAGTGAATAGCGTGGAGATTTCCTGCTTCCATGGAGTTTTGGAAATTTTGACCCGCAGGAGTAAAGAATAAGTCTCCAGGGAAAATTTTATCTAAATTGCGGTCTAAACCCGTACCCAATAAAGGCATATTTCCACCAATAGCAACAAACATTTCGTTACCATCTCGGAAAACCGCCATTCCAGTAAGATCGTATAGATTCCCATCAGTCATATCTCCAGTAGCATCTTGGCCATACTGCCATCCATCCCCTCCTTCAAAAACTAGGGCAGTTCCATCATTATTACATTCTAAAAATAAGCTAAAGACTCCATCAGTCAAAGCGAAACCTTGTGCATCTTGAGAAGAAGCATTTAATAGTAAAGCAGTTAAGGCAACTTTTGTGCCAACGTTAATAATTCGTTTCATTATATTATCTGGTTCTGTGTGTTGGATTTAATTATTACTATCTTTTATATTATTTTATCTTCAGCTATTTAGCAGTAATTCATATCACCCAATCAAGTGATTTGTATTATCATTAAATATACATATAATCAACGTTTATTCTTATTAAATTATAAGTATTTATTCGTAAAAAAAATGGATGCAATGTATATTATTTATAATAAAAGCTATTGTCTTTCCTTGTTTCAACCTATTTTCAAACATTTTATAGCAATTTATATATTCTATAACTCCGTGATTTCTGTCAGATTTAACTATTTTACCCTTGAAAAAACTTGAAATATTTTCTTTCTAAAGATACTTGATTTATCTGCGCAAAAATGGTATAGATGATTATAATTACAGCAGTTTTCATTTGAGTAGACCACAGTAGGGACTAACCATAGTTAGTCTCTACAAGGTTTTGGTTGTGACGATGTGGTTTATCCATCTGAAAA
This sequence comes from Trichodesmium sp., assembly GCA_051439685.1. Taxonomy (GTDB): domain Bacteria; phylum Cyanobacteriota; class Cyanobacteriia; order Cyanobacteriales; family Microcoleaceae; genus Trichodesmium. The sequence goes on along the minus strand of JBFRWR010000176.1, from coordinate 1,638 downwards.
GCGCTGTATTTTCAATAAAGTCATAAAAATTTTAAATTTTACTTGAGCTTATTTTTTATAGTAACTAAAGATAGTTTATTTTCTAAATATAGGTTAGTTTATTTAGGAAAAAATTGACGTTTACAGAATTTGATATTTGAGTAAACCACAAAACTCTTATAGCTTGAGAAAGCAGGCGCTGATTATAGAAAGGTTTATTTTTGAATATTTCTTTAGCTTTTTCGTTTTCTTTTTCAAAAGATGTTTTGATTTTAGCTTTAATTAATGGGTCACGAATAATTACAAATTCCCAAGGTTGAGAAAAACCTACTGAAGGAGCGTTCAAAGCAGCACATAGCAAGGGTTCAATTTTGGAATCAGGAATTTCTTGACTAATGAAATTTCCCCCAAATTCTGTTCGGCGATGGATGATAATATCTGCAAGTATTTGACGTTCTTTTTCTGTAAAAAGTCTACCTTTCATATCATTTACCTCCAATCCATTTATTGTACTAATTTACTTTCAAAAATAATTTCAAACTGTTAGAGATTGAATGTATCAGGAAAGATAAAAATGAGATAGGGAGTAGGGAGTAGGGACGAAGAAATCAACACAAATATTTCTCACTTCCAAATCTAAGGAATATATTTACCTCATATCTATCTACCCACTGGATTTCAATTCTTTGAAATCTTACCAATTTTCGATTTTAGTAACTATTCGTTCTCTTAATGCTTATTTTACAAACAGTCTCTTAGATGTGAGATAATTTCCTGAAATTACTGTAGTGTAATACCAATTTCATAAAATTTTTCTAAAGTTTCCTTGTTCTTAGGAGTCAGGAGTCGTAGGGGCGATTCGCGAATTGCCCGTACAGAAGTCAGGAGGGAAAAAGTTATAATATTTATTTTTCAGAGAGTAAAAATGTTCTATCTTTGACTAAAAATAGTCTGATAACTATAATAAATTGTTTTTGGTTAAGGGATAATTTGATTTCTACTTCCGAGGTGGGCAGCAAATTTACTAACATTTTGCTTATTACTTGACTGTAACTATCTTATTTGAATTTGGTATAAGAGTTTTGAGGCTATAAAATCTAACTTTTGACTTTTGGCTTTTGTACGGGCGGTTCGCGTTTTGTACGGGCGGTTCGCGAACCGCCCCTACCACGAAACGCTATAATCTTTGTATAGTTTTAAACATATTTTGAAAAAAAATGACAAAACCAGGGAACCTATCTGTGAATAAACAACCAAACGAACAATTTCAATTTGACTCTATTGATGCTGCACTAGCAGATATTAAAGCAGGTAAGTCTGTAGTAGTAGTAGATGACGAATATCGAGAAAACGAAGGAGATGTCATTTGTGCCGCTCAATTTGCTACTCCAGATATGATTAACTTTATGGCAGTAGAAGCTAGAGGTCTAATTTGTCTGTCATTGACAGGCGATCGCCTCGACGAATTAGATATTCCACTTATGGTTACTAAAAACACTGACAGTAACCAAACAGCGTTTACCGTTAGTATTGATGCTTCCCCACAGTTGGGAGTTTCTACAGGTATCTCAGCAGAAGACCGGGCGCATACTATTCAAGCAGTTATTAACCCTAATACCAAACCGGAAGATTTACGTCGCCCTGGTCATGTATTCCCCA
>JBFRWR010000175.1:0-10090 GCA_051439685.1 Trichodesmium sp. | reverse complement strand
TCAAATTCATGGGTTTACAAATGCTCGTGATATTCTGGAATTAGTAACTCGTCCTTTGCGTCGAAATAATGCTTTGAAAGATTTAGGTTGGGATAAGTTAGTTAAGGAAGAAGCTAAGGTTTAATTGACATATTTTTGGGCTGGAAAAATTCCTAAATTGTAGACTTTAGTTGTAGAGATAGTAGGGTAGGTTTGACTTGCTCTACTAATTTTATTTGAGTAGTCAAGTAAAAGAAAACTCACCTTTCAGAGAAAAATTTCCCACTAGAAAAATTCTCATCATTTTGCCAAGATTGAGACAACGACTCAGAAAAATGCTCAGAGGCAATTTTCTCAATTTACTCATCTTATTTGAGGAAGATATGAGGTGATAATTTTCCGGGTCTACTAATTTTCTTTGAGTAGGGAAGTAAAAGAAAACTCACCTTTCAGAGAAAAATTTCCCACTAGAAAAATTCTCATCATTTTGCCAAGATTTAGCAGCGACTCAGAAAAATGCTCAGAAGCAATTTTCTCAATTTACTCATCTTATTTGAGGAAGATATGAAGTGATAATTTTCCGGGTCTACTAATTTTCTGTGAGTAGGGAAGTAAAAGAAAACTCACCTTTCAGAGAAAAATTTCCCACTAGAAAAATTCTCATCATTTTGCCAAGATTGAGACAACGACTCAGAAAAATTATCACCAAATATTTTTCTGACTTGACTGATTGTTTTAACTAAAAAAGTATGAGCAATTATCGTCGTAAACTAAATCCTGCTCAAAGCTATTATTGATAATAATTGCTTTTCATTTAAAGACTTTCTTTTGCTTTCTGAAGTTCATCTGCCCACTTTTTAAGTGCTGCCTCTTGGTATCCAAGAAACTCTTCTCGTTTTGCCAGTTCTTTTTCTTTTTGCTTGATTTCCAGTTCGCGCTTTTCAAGTCTTTATTCTCGTTCTTTCAGTTTATTTTCCCACTCTGTTGTATTTTTTCTAGTCTGATGAGACTTTGGTTTCAGCGATAATAAGTCAGAAGCTATATTTCTTAATTCATCATCTGAAAAATTCATATACTTATTAGTTTGAAATTCTATTTTTTTAGCCAGTTCATCAAGACCAAATAGTCTAAACCACCAGCTATCACTAGAAATTTTATTTGTAGTGTGTGGATGAAGTGAAGGGCTAATAGCAACAATGCAAGTTGAATACCAAAATGGTCGCTCATCTGGGGTGTTATCTAAGCAACGAAACTTATGTTTGTTTGCTTTTAGTAAGTTAAACCATTTAATCCGATACTCTTGAACCTGTTGAAATGGATTTCTATCTTCACTACCTACAATATACCCACTTGGCCTACACCAATCACCATTCTCAGATGCTAGAAATGGTTCATGGCATTCTTTTAATTCAATAGGAATAATCGCATCATTTTTGAGGACTGTTAAATCAATCTGACGATTTTCAACATAATAATCCATTAAAATTAAATGGAGTTTCTCTTCATTACCGAAGCGAAACTCCATATCATCCAAAAATCTTCCTACAGCTTCTCTTTCATAGGATGTATCAAAATTTTTTCCCATCCAAATTTCAATAGTCATTGCCTCTATCCTTAACCTACTAAAATTTATCTTTGCTATAAATCAATATTGAAAAATAAAAAATAATTTACTAAATTAAATCCTCTATGGTTTGATTGTAAATAATTATCCAAGTTTATCCTTAATATACTCCGAAACAGTATTGCTATTATCTTAAATTGAGATTTTGGGTAATTGTAAAATTTCCTACTAAGATTATTATTAAAGTCAATACTGTAACATCAAATATTTCCAAATTCAATCCTTTGTGGTTTGATTGTAAATAGTTATTCAGTTGATTCTTTATATGTTCCGAAACAGTTTATGAAATATACAAATACTCAACCAAATACTATTGGTACAACAGAAGCAGCTTTTCTTTTAAATATTTCTACTGCTCGACTCAGATTACTTTTGAGGCAAGGTCGGCTCAAAGGAGCTAAAAAAGTTAAACGGTTCTGGGTAATTCCTTTGAACAGTCGAGGAATGCCAGAAATTACTCCAGGTAGTCGAGGTCCTCAAGGAACTTGGAATAAAGGATTCCGTAAAGGGAAGACTTTTATCCATGTGCTGCGAAGAGAAATTGACTATAACCGAGACTACGGTACTTCTCTACCAGCCATTTCTGTGAAACAAGGAAATAGAAACGATCGCTGCCACCAAGTAGAAATTCTGGGAAACTGCAAAATCGTCTATCGACCTCATCAACCTAATAGCAGTCAAGCTGGTGGTGCGCGTCTGTGGATTGAGGTGGAGCCTGATGTGGAAATTATTCGCAAATTTTTCCGAGACGTAGAACTGGAGGAAGACAAACCTCAAGACTTTGCTGAGGTTAGAGTCTGATTTTTTAGCTTAACTGGATTTTTGTGTTTATACATATATATAGTGTTCGGTGTTAGCTTCTTTGATTGTTCAGCTAACATTGCAAATTGTTATGGGAATAATTTCGATATTTGTGGCAGTGCCAACCCTCCTTAAAATTATTTTTTAAGAGGAAGTAGCGATCGCCTCTATCTATAAAATATTTTCTCTAGAAATTTCTCTCCCGTAACCTCATAAATAATAGGTATATAGATGGGATGGCTACCCTTGCCTGAAAATTTTGTGTGCTAAAAATTATTCTGTACTCTTTTGTAATTCCGGTTTTCCTTTCCCAAAATTGCTGATTCTAGATACTGACAAAATTTGACGTTGTAAGTATCAAAAAAAATCTAATCTGAGGTTGAATCTAATTAACAAAACCAAGAAACCTAAGCAAAGACTTAGCTAAATAATAAACAACTGGAATAGATACAGCATTCCCGAATTGTTTCTTAGCAATATTCTCCTTGCTGTGCGCTTTAAACCAACTAGGAAAACCTTGTAACTTAGCAGAGTCTTTTGCAGTTATATACCTATACTTTTTCTGATGATAAATTTCCTGGATAAATAAAGACTTATACTCCTCTGGAGTTTCTGCATTAATAGAAACCGTAGCTATACAATCTTTTGTACCTGTAGCAGTTAAAGTCGGCACAATCTCTGAATGAGGTAAAAATATTCTATATATGCCATTAATTCCTGATGAATTTTTGGAATTGACAAATTCATAACCCTGTTCCTCAAGATAACGAATAATTTTCTTTTCCACCAAATTATTCAACTCTTGAATTTGCAAATTATCTATTAACTCAGATAAATCTGCCAAAGATAAAGGATTACCATCTTTTTTACCGTACTTTTTTTTCCGTCTATTTTTGAGAATAGTTTCACAAATCAACTTTTCTCTTTTAGTTGTCTTGATCAGATCCCAAGAATGAATAGTTGTATGACCATTTCTCGTATCACAAAAAACAAAAAAATCATTCAACTCATCATTTTTCTGAAATTTATTTCTAGATACTGGAACACTACCATTAAACAAAATATCTGGTGATAATTTTGCCTTTTGAATATCAAAATTGCTCTGGAGACCATCAAGAATTTCAAAAAGTTTAGTTTGAAAACTTAATGGTTCGGGAAAAGAGAAATTATCTATATCTAAATCTTTCCTAATTCCTACAATAAAAACCCTTTCTCTATTTTGAGGCAATCCAAAATCAGCAGAATTAAGTAACTTGTAATAAACACGATAACCAATATTTTCAAACTTCTGAATAATTAATTCAAACGACCTTTGATTAGCCGGACTAATTAACCCTCTAACATTTTCAAAAATAAAAGCTAATGGTTGATTTTTCTCCACAACTCTAATAGTATCAAACCAAAGTTTTCCTCTTTTATCTTCAAAACCTCTTAATTTTCCAGCAACAGACCAAGGTTGACAAGGAACCCCACCAACTATCAGATTGACTTGCCAAGGTAACTCAGAAATTTTAGTAATATCTCCCAAATATTTTTCATTATTATTGATATATCCAGTCAAAAAATTTTGCTGATAAACCTTTATTGCATCAGAGTCAATTTCCGAATATCCTAAACATTTACCTCCTAATTCTTCTAGAGGAATTCTAAATCCACCAATACCCGCAAATAAATCTATAAAAGTGAACCGATGCTCATATATTTGTAAATTAATAGGTTTCTCCAGATTAAAAAAGCTTAATTGGGTTGGGGAATTAATCATCTGACTAGACATTAGTCAATTTCTCTAATTATTACTAAGATGAGGATTATAGAAATTATCTTAGTTGGGATTTTGGGTAATTGTAAAATTTTCGACTAAAATTACTATTATAATCCTCTGTGCAACTTTTTCCAATCGACAAGATTTAGGGAGTTTTGAGAACCAGACTTTCCACTCAATATCCAGAAAAGCTGATTATTACCTAGAAAGTTGCACATTACTTGATGATATGTTTTGAAAAATCTATAGGACTAAAATAAACTATGACATCTTATGCTACTACTACTGCCAGAGCCGAAATGAGTGAAATTCGTCGCCTCAAAGGCTTACTACCTCCAGAATTACAAAGTTGGGTAATGGTAGAAAAGTCCATTGAAGTTAATCCTCCGATAATTCGCAGTGAGGAAATAGGCAAAGACCAAGTAGAAGTGTCCATTGATCTAGCACGTTGGGAACAACTAGCATTAGACCAACGTAATTTATTATTTTGGCATGAAGTGGCCAGGATTCAGAATGACACAATTCCCAAGGATGGTTGGGAAATGGCAGCCCTAGCTATTGGTTTAGGTGGCGCTGTGGGAGAATTATGGGTACAAGATGGTCTACTGTTAGTTTTGGCCTTAGCCTTATGTGGTGTATCTGGGTTCAGATTGTATCAGAAAAATAATGGAGAGCGTAATCTTCAGGAAGCTATAGAGGCAGATGATAAGGCGATCGCTCTGGCAACTCGCTTTGGTTACTCACTCCCTAATGCTTATAAAAGTCTAGGTAGTGCTTTAAAAACTCTAATTGAAGAAACTCCTAAAAAACGACAGAGGGCAAAATATGAAGCACGACTTCAAGCTCTCAAACGTAGTGCAGCTAAAGTAAAAGCTAGGGTTAAAGGAAGTCGTGAAACTTCACGGGCGGAAAATATCTATAATTAGAAAGGAAATCTTGAGTGGGTCAGCAGTCAACTCATCAAAACTAGACTTAATTGGGAGTAAACCCACTCAAATTGCTCCTGATTATTTTGATGTTATGATAGAACATATTATGGGATTAAAAGAAAAAGCTATTTCATTAAGACTTATGCTGGTATTACCTTAATATTTTCTGTTCTTGAATGTAATAGGTATTTTATATACCATTTTTTTTCATTTGTTATATGTCGGTTGTAATAATAAAGCAGTTTCCTAATTAATGAATTACATATATTTCAGGTTTTAGGGATTGGGGAGTAGGGGGATTAGAAAATAAGCAAAAATGCTAGTCCTGTATAGTCATGGTGAATTGTGGGTGAAACCCTTAGTTGACAATTACCTAAAACATTAGAGTTGTTGGGAATTAAGCACAAAAAATGGCTAAAACCCTGATCAGTAAGGGCTTACAGTATTTTTTGGATCTAAAATTATGAAACCTTTATATAGCAAGCTTTTGAGCATTTTAAATTTTTATTTCCAAATAACTCTATTACAATGCATCACTACCACAAAAATATTCACTCTTTGAGATGTACCACATTAACCTGGAATTTGCTGTAAGTCAGTAGTCATCTAGGGGAACAGTAAATTTAGAGCAGTAAAATAGTCATAAATACCCTGGTTTCCAGTTAAAATTAAGATAAGTCGGCTCAGAAAAACATAACTATATTTAATTTAGTTTTACAAATGAGCTTAAATTCCCACTAAATAGCCTTTTGAGTTAAGTTTACATTCTGTTAGATAGTTTGGTTTATTTACGCCAACCTACTTAATCATTTTTAAATTTCCACAACCTATTTATTGATAATTACTTATAGATGAAAATCTTAAGAGAAATATATTAGGATAAAATTATTACTATAAATTAGACTAAAATTCTAGTCTAGAGGGTGGTCTAACCATTTAAGTGATTAATCTATCACTTGCAGAAAATTTAGGAATAATTTTGCAGCTAATCATGGCAGGAAAAAATCCTTGAAAATACCTAATTTTTCATCTTCAAATAAATAATTCTTGCAAAAATAACAATACTATAATCTTAGAGAAAATAGGAACCAAGATTTCATGGTCAGCCAAACCTCAGAAACAGATATTAAAGTAACTTTTAGGAAAAAAACTCCCATAATTCATTTGCCTCTTCGTTTTACTGTATCCGAGGCAGAATCATTTAAGTTAACTTGCCAAGAACTTTTATCTTTAGAGAATACTACAGGCAAGATTATTATTGATTTTAGTAATACCAATTTTATAGATAGTTGTGGTATTGGCTCTCTGGTGACAAATCTGAAAAAAGCCAGGGAAAAAAATACAGATTTTGTCCTTTCTGATGTTAATTCTCAAGTTATGGGTGTATTTTCCCTGACTGGGTTAGACCAAATTTTAATCATTGAAAAATCCACAGAACTAAATGTTGAAAGTAAGCGGAAATCAGAAGACAATCAACTACCTATTACTCATCCCTCAATTCAATCTTGGCTAAAACGTCTGATTGATATTATTGGTGCTTTGGTAGGATTATTGATTACAGGAATTTTGTTTATACCAATCGCTATTTCGATTAAATTTGATAGTCGTGGTCCAATATTTTTTGCTCAAACAAGATGTGGTTGGATGGGAAGGCGTTTCCGAATGTGGAAATTTCGCTCTATGTGTCAAAATGCGGAACAACTTAAGAATCAAATTAAAAATCAAGCTCAAGGTGCAATATTTAAAAATGAAAATGACCCCAGAGTTACTAAAGTTGGTAGTTTTTTGAGGCGCAAGAGTTTGGACGAATTACCTCAGTTTTGGAATGTATTAATCGGAGATATGAGTTTAGTGGGAACTAGACCACCTACTCCTGATGAAGTAGAGCGTTATGAAGTTCCTCAATGGCAACGTTTAGATGTTAAACCTGGTATGACAGGAGAATGGCAAGTTAATGGTCGCTCTCAGGTGAAGAATTTTGAAGATATTATTAGGCTAGATTTAAAGTACCAAAAAAATTGGACTTTAATGTACGATCTAAAGTTAATTGTCAAAACTATATCAATCTTATTCAAAAAAAGTAGTGGAGCTTATTAAGATCATCCCAGAAATAATCATTAGAGTATGAGACATCTGGTGATCATAAAAAATCAAATCAATTATCGAGTATAAATCATCAATTATTTTTCCCTGCTCCCTGCTCCCTACTCCTTCTTTTCCTGAGAGTTCTATTGGTATTTTTTGTACAATACCATTTTTAACTGTAAGTTATAGTCATTTCCAATAAGGATGAAAGACTTTTTTGGCTTGAAACTCTTTCAAGGAAAGAAACATTTGTCCCAGTTTTATTCAGAATGACTATAAACTGAGAGATAAAATTGACAATTTGTTTAGATAGTTTTTTTGCCTTTAATCAAAAACCTAAATTTAATCAGGAGAGGGAATAAAAATATTGTTAATTATCAAAACTATCAATAGGAAAAATTATCCTCATATTTTTCCTATTATCTATTCTATTCTATTCTATTCTATTCATAATTTAGTTTCATAATTCAAGTAAAAAATATTTGAGGATTTCTTTAAAGGTAGTGATTTAGACTTTAACTAGGGAATAGGGAAAGGAAAAGTACCTACATTCTAGGTGTCAAAAGAATAATCTTTGGTTTTCAAATTGACTTTTGCTCGAAATATCACTACTAATGGTACTTATACCAAATTAATATGAAGTTGCATAGAATAAAATTTTAATCAGAGTTTACTGTATATCAAGATCGGCAAATTAATTAATTCATAATTCTATGCAGGTTTACATCAAATTGGTATTAGATATTTTTTTGGAGAAAAAATACTTGTTTGCGGAGCATTCCGAAAGAAAAGTCAGTCTAGATAAGAGAATTATGTCAATGCCCTCAAAATAGCTAAAACCCTTGAGAATAAATGATTTATACCTTTTTGTTGACGTAAAACCCTGTTTCTGTCTATATTTTAGCTTATTTTCTCCTGCTATTTTGTGTAATATCAAATCCGGTTGAATACTTACTATATACTTGGGGGAGTAGGGGGTGTGGGAAATGTGGGGAGTGTGGGGAGATTCAATATTAAAGTCTAGTTATGAACATATATTATATAACCGGATTCTATATAAGTCCCGCTAATACATCACTACTCAATTTTTAAGTATTCAATCCTCAGTCATTGCTTTTATAGGACGACTTAGGGTTTGCTGATTAAATATAAAAGTATTGGCAGCTAAAGGTTTGAGCATTTTTAAGTCCAGAAAAAATAGGAGATTTTGAGCTGCTCTTGCCCAAAAAGTTAGTATTTGGGTAAGAGTTGGGGAAGTTGGCTCAAGGGATAATTTTTCTGAATACTTTCTATAGAACTCCATGTTTCTCTTAACTCTTGTACGGGTAATTCATGTTTGCGTAGCATTCCGCAGGAAATTATCCCTACTCCCTACTCCCTACCTCCACAAAAAGACTTTTTCAGCAATCCCGACTTAGTTTTGAGAGATATTAGAAAAAGTATGGGTATCTATCAAATTACTTCTTTTACCCTTAAAAACATCTGAATATAGAAGTTTTGGAGTTGATGAGGTAGAAACTTTTCTGCTTTTCGAGAAAAGAGAACAGAGAACAGAAAATGAATCAAAATTAGATATTCTTAAACTCTACCTGACTATCCTAAAATTTACTGTAATTATTAATTCTAAAGCTTAAACCTAACTGCCAATAATTCAATGCCTATGATTTTTTTCTTGACAGCAAATAAAAATAGCTTAAATTATTATATACTTAATAGACTTAGGGCTTGCTGATTAAATATAAAAGCATTTAGAGGTAGAGGTTTGAGCCTTTTTAGGTCGGGAAAAAGTACCTAGTTTTCAGCTCTTGATGGTCAAAAAGTTAGGATTTCTGGCGCATCTTTGGGCAAAAAAATTACTCTCCTACTCCCCTACTTCTTAAAAAAGACTTTTTCAGCAAACCCTACTCAGGGTTTGCTGATTAAATCTAACAGCATTGACAGGTAAAGGTTTTAACCTTTTTAGGTTAGGTATTGAAAAAGTTCAAGCTAATTATAGCAAACGGTTCAAAAAGTGGGAATTAAAGGCTCACTATAGCAGAAAAATTAATCGACTATTCTTCCTATTATACCCTCTATAAATCCGATTTATCCTGAGTTATGACTCCTGACTTCTACCCTTACCAAAATAATTTTTCAGTAAATCTTACTTATTTTTATAAATCGCTATAACTTACAATTTATTCACTGTCTGCTGATTAATTTAATTAATGAAATTATGCGTATTCTGATCTATTCTTACAATTATTATCCAGAACCTATAGGTATCGCTCCGCTAATGACAGAATTAGCAGAGGGTTTTGTCAAAAGTGGTCATCAAGTTCGTGTAGTAACTGGTATGCCAAATTATCCCGAACGAAAAGTTTACGATGAATATCAGGGAAAGATTTTTTTAACTGAAGAATTAAATGGTGTAACAGTTCAACGCAGTTATATTCATGTCAGGGGTTCTAAACCAGGACTTTTAGATAGATTGTTACTGGATGGTAGTTTTATTTTGTCTAGTTTATGGCAGGCTTTTAATGGTTGGAAACCTGATATTATTTTTGCAACTACTCCTCCTATATTAATTTCTTTACCAGTTAGTTTTTATGGGTTATTTTCTAACTCTTCTGTAGTGTTAAATATTCAGGATATTGTGTCTGAAGCTGCGGTAAGAGTTGGGTTGGTGAAAAAAGATAGTTGGATAGTAAGGATAGCTCAAGCAGTAGAAAAGTTAGCTTATCTCAAAGCTGCTAAGATTAGTGTTATTGCTGAAGATTTTGTCACTACTTTAGTTGAACAAGGAGTTTCTAAAGACAGACTTGTTTGTATTCCTAATTGGGTAGATATTAATTTTATTAGACCTCTGGATAAAAATAATTCTTTCCGAGAAGAACATAATCTGAAAGATAAGTTTGTAGTTGTTTATTC
>JBFRWR010000174.1:0-7583 GCA_051439685.1 Trichodesmium sp. | reverse complement strand
TGACAGCTTTATTTCTAATAAACTGTGCTGTCCTGATAGCTTCATCCAAGGATTTATATTGATTTAATGTCCCGTTTAATAACTTAGCCTCTCTTACTAACATTGTTATCTTTATTGCTTCTATACTATTATTTTATCACACATTTCCCCAGATAAAACAATTATTTGAAAAAAAATATTGATGCAGAGAAAGTCGCCCTTTTAGGGCGAGGCTTTAGACCCGTTTTTTCGGTAAAGCTGGTCAAGCTCCTTTACCTGTGAGTGTTGGTGGCCCTCACTCAAGGATTAAAAATTTTGTGGTGGAAGGGTTTTAATACCGTTTCACTGAAGTCATAAGTCATAAGTCATAAGTTAAATTTGATCCACTCAAAACTTTTCCCTGGGCAAAATGAAAGACAATACAATCGTTTCGGGAAATTATTTGACATTTTTAGAAAAGAGGGAGTAGGGATTAGAGGGCAATAATTAATAATTTATTCAGAATAATTGATTTAATTTTTAATTATTCAGATTTAATTGATTTCTATCTATTAATAAAGCTAGTTTTTTCTAGAAACTAGGCTTATATGATCTGCGGTTGAAAACTTATAAAATATATACTGGGAAGTAAAGAGTATCTAGTCCAGGATGGCGGAAATAATTTACCAGTGACAAAATACTCAAAGCCTTACCAATCAAAACTTCTGACTTCTGACTTCCGCGTAGCGGTACTAGGGGGAGAATAACAAAATACATCTCTGGCAATTAGGATTAAACAAATTTTTTACCGAAGTCCAAGATAAATTGTTGGAGATGTCTCAATATTTTCCCACTAGAAATAAGCTATGTTTTGTAAATAATATTTAGTTTTATTCAGCAGTTTTAAATTTACCTTGAATCTGGTGCAATACAAAATCAATAGTTTCTTGTCTCAGCCATCCTTTTTGTACTGCTACTTCTCCAAAACGTAAATTTGTTTGATTTTGTTCTACTAAAATAGAATATATTTGTTCTTCATTCAATAAGTTGGCTAATTTCAGATATTCACCAACTGGTCTTTTCTGATTATCTGTGATTAGTTGAGGAAATAATTCTACGAAAAAATCTACTGTTTCTTGTTTAATTATTCTCCACATAGCAGCAATTTCACCAAATTTTAGGTGACTATTACTACTTTGATATTCCAAAATTTCTTCTACCTGACTATTTGTGATTAAACCTGCTTTTTGTAAAACTTTTCCTATGGGTTCTGCAATTTGTTCCTGTTGAGAATAATGATTTTGATTATGCTCTTTTATCAAATTTTCTTGAGTTAATTCTCTGGGGTTGATAACTGTTTCTGTTTGGTTAATTCCCTTGGTAATCCACCACGGCCATAAAAAAACTATTCCTAAATTTAGTTGGCTTGATTGATTATTTATTGCTTCTTTATTTTGATTGGCATTTCCTTTCTCTGCTAGATAACAAATTGAACCGGAAAAAATATAAGATGTGAGCGAGTAGCAGAACAATGTCACGATTAGAGTAGTCATAAGATAATTGAATAAGTAATTCTCCTAGAATATATATTATTCTCTATCTATTTTGATGTCAACACCATTTTTTTTTAATAAAACCGTGAAATCAACAGTAATTTTTGCTGTATTTTGTATGTTTTTAACTACTCCTTGATTCCTCTAGTAATCCTAAATAGATCGTAACAAATTAAAAAGTAAATAAAAAAACTGAAACTTTCACCTATTGCCTGTTATCTAAAAAGCAGTAAGATTTTTGACACGAATCAAATAGGATTGCTATATTAATTACTAGATTATGGTATTTGCATAATCTTTAATACATGAAAACTATAGTAATCATAAATAGGTTGTTAAAGGTCAACAAGTAAATAAAAAAAAACTGAAACTCTTTCCTCTTCCCAGTTAAGCTTTCCCTATTCCCTAAAATGTATGAAAATTTTGTACAGGACTCAAATAGGATTGCTATATTTAAAAGATTACTATTAATTGATTTAATTTTGACTTGACTTCATAGATTTTTTTCATGCTTTGAGTCAAAATTATAATACTTAAATCAAAACTATAGGTTTCCTGTAATATTTTTTTTCGACCAATTTCATAGTCAATTATTTAAGAAAAAAGGGTTATAAATGTCTTAATTGAAAATAATATTAAGGACTTAACTGGGCTGAAACCTCTGATCTGTGCTATATTATGTCATAGTGTATTTTAATCATCTGGCAGTTACAAAGCCTAAAGTGGCTGGTGGTTCTCGCTCTTGGTCATAATTTCGTCCTTCGGCAACATTGTTGAGCGTTATACAGTCTTGTGGTGCTCAAGGTCGCTCTGCTCTTGATTTATTTAGGTGATCGCTCTGTCTGAGATTAAAGTCTCGTTCTCACGAATTATCTCTAATTCCTCTATCTGAGTAATTGGGATAATTTTGTCAATCCCTACACCTGAATACTTACGGAAAAATATTAAATTTTGGAGCAACTATGAAACTAATACTTCCTATAGAATTTTATCGTCAAGGTGGAGTAGAACGGGTAATTTGTGGAACAATAGAAGAATGGGTTGAAATTGACGAAGTAGAGGAAATAATATTTATTTTGCCAAAAAAAGATATTCCTCATTTTCAAGAAAAGTTGCCTAAATCTCCGATAATCAAATACGAATCTTTTACATTACCTCCTAAATCTTTACAATCTAGAATACTTTCTATAATTAATAAACTTTCGTCTTTATCCGGTAATTTTAAGGCGCAAAAAGCTCAAAGATTTTTTAAGGGTCTCCGTCGTAAATATCAGAGTCAGTTTAGTATCAAATATTTAGCTAATAGTTATCAAGCTACTCATTGTTTATACTTTTTAGCTAATCGATTAAATCCACCTAACCTTGATATTCCTTTAGCAATGATTTCTTATGATGTATTCTGGAGATTTTCCCCCCTAAGTTACCCAGAATCTTATATTAAAGAATATGATTTAAGTTTATTAGAATGGTTGCAGAAGGTAAATATTGTTTGTACTATTTCTGAAAAAACACGAAAGGATATTCTCTCAGTTTTTCCTGAATTTAATGACAAAATCAAAGCTGTACCTATATCTGGTTTTCCTACTAAGTCAAATGCTGCACAAAGGTTGTTGAGTTTAGCAGAAAGTTCTCAAGAATCTATTGACGACTTGCCGATTTTTTATTTGCCTTCTTCTTTTGGTGTTTATAAAGATCACTTAACTTTGTTAAAAGCTGGTATTAAGCTTGCAGAAAAAAAGTTGAAGTTTAAAATAGTTTTGATTGGTAAAGAAACAGATAATTTGATTGCGGGAAAAATTACATTATCTCAGCAAAAGAACAGTCAAGAATATATTGATTATCTGCATCAATGTCAGGAAATATCTCAGAATAATCAAAATATAATGCAGGAATATTTTGAAGGGTTAGGATATTCCTCAGATGAAGATGTAGAAAAATGGTATAGGAATTCTTCTTGTGTAGTTTTTCCTTCTAAATATGAAGGTTTTGGTTTGGCTTTATCAGAGTCGGTTGTTAGAGGAATACCTGCTATTGTGTCAGATTTAGAAGTTTTTCGAGAGCAGGTAGAACTTTATAAATGTAGCGATCTGGTGGATTTTTTCCCGGTTGGTGATGTGGATGCTTTAGCAAATTGTATGGAAAAATTTATTCTCAATCCTCGGAAGAAGTTATCTGTTGAAGAAATAGATACACGGTTTTCTTATTGGACTTGGAGAGATACTGCTAAAGAGTATGTTCGTTTGTTAGGAGAGCTTTCAACAATTAATAATTAATAATTTCTCAACTTATAGATTGAGTGGTATTTACCTACCCTAGTCAGAAGCTAAGTATCAAAATTTAACTAAGACGTTCTAGTTAAATCAATAATAGTCTGCTCAAGAGGCGATCGCTCAGACAATTATCTAAAATCAAGAAACTCAGACGTTATAGTGAAGTCAAAATATTATAGTCAGTTTTCTTGTGGGAGTAAAAAGTAGGTTGTTAAGTTGAATTTTAAAAATAAATTTTACCTACCCTAGTCTGCTGAAGAGACGATCGCTCAAAAAATAATCTAAAATCCCAAAACTCAGACGTTGTAGTTAAGTCAAAATATATAGTGAGTTTTCTTGTGGGAATAAAAAGTCGGCTGTTAAGTTGAATTTTAAAAATAAATTTTGCCTACCCTAGTCAGAAGCTAAATATCAAAATTTAACTAAGACGTTGGAGTTAAACCAATAGTCTGCTCGTCGAGGCGATCGCTCAGACAATAATCTAAAATCCCAAAACTCAGACGTTACAGTTATATCAAAATATATAGTGATTTTTCTTGTGCAGCTAAAAAGTCTAGTGTGAATTTGAATTTTAAAAATAAATTTTACCTACCCTAGTCAGAAGCTAAATATCAAAATTTAACTAAGACGTTTGAGTTAAACCAATAGTCTGCTAAAGAGACGATCGCTCAGACCTATATCTAAAGTCTAATAACTAAGACGTTGTAGTTATATCAAAATATATAGTGAGTTTTCTTGTAGGGCTAAAAAGTAGAGTGTGAATTGGAATTTGGAAAATCAATTAATATTAAGTGATGAATCTCAACTAAAGCCTTCTTACTTCTTCCTTCTCTCCTAGATAACTAAAGCCTTCTTCCTTGTTCCTTACTTTCTTTATACAATACCGATGCTACTGGAGATTATTATTTGCTAATAAAAAATCAGGAAAAATGAAGACTTCAGTAAGAGTTTAGTGGCTACGAGTTTGGAATAAGGGTTTTGAGAGCAAACCCCTACTATTGGCAATTTAGAATACCCTTTCTCATAATTGTAAGATTATACCAATTTTATTTCTTGATTTTTTCTCCCCATTTTTCTAAGTCAAATTTGGGTGCAGGTTCTATTTCTGGTGGTAGAGGAAAGTCTATTACTAATTGAGCGATCGCTGCTATTCTTTCCATATTTGCTACTACACCTGGAAAATGTTCTGACTGTAATGGTAAATTGATTAATTCTGCCGTTAATTCCACATATTTTTCGATATTTTTCATATTAATTTTTCTCACTCAGTTTTTGTTAGCATTTCCTAGGTTATGCTGCGCGACATATTTACGGAGCATTCCGTCAGGAAATGCACAGTGAAATAGCTATTATATCAAATCCGCTAAATTCGGTATTTAGGTATTGTCACATCTTTACTAGCTCTCCCCATCTCCCCATCTCCCCATCTCCCCACACTCCCCACCCTCCCCACACCAATTTTATTTCAAGGCAACAAATTTTATTTTTGTCGGAATAGTTTCTGCTAATAATTTTCCGTGATAAAACACATACTTTACTGTAGCTCTTTTGCGAATTGCATGAAAGGGATTTTTTGCATCTAAAACTATTAAATTACCTGGTTTTCCTACTTCAATTCCATACCTATCCTCCACATCTAAAGTTTTCGCACCATTCCTAGTAATCATTTGATAACAAGCATTAATTTCTGGTATTCCTGTCATGTGACAAATATGTACACCCATATAAGCGACATCTAACATATTACCAGTACCTAAATTATACCAAGGATCTTGCACACAATCATGTCCGAAACTAACATTTAATCCATTTTGCCATAACTCTTTTACTCGCGTCACACCCCGTCTTTTAGGATAAGTATCATTACGACCTTGGAGAGTAATATTAATTAAAGGATTAGCAACAAAATTAATTTTAGACTTCTCTAATAAAGTCATTAATTTAAAAGCATAAGCATTATTATAAGAACCAAAAGCAGTTGTATGACTAGCAGTAACGTGTGAAGTTAAACCTGTGCGAATTGCACAAGCAGCAACTACTTCTAAAAACCTCGATTGATCGTCATCTATTTCATCACAATGAATATCAATAAAACGGTCATATTGTTCTGCCAAATCAAAGATATGATGTATAGATTTTACTCCATCTTCCCTGGTAAATTCATAATGAGGAATTCCTCCTACACCATCTACTCCTAATTGCAAAGCAGTCTCTAAAAAAGTCAGATTTTCATCTTGACTATAAATGCCATCTTGAGGAAAGGCAACTATTTGTAAATTCATCCAATCTTTGACAGTTTCTTTTACTTCTAAAAGTGCTTGTAATGCTGTTAGTGTTGGTTCGCTAACATCAACGTGAGTTCTGACAAATAATACTCCTTGTTTGGCCTGAGTTTTCAGAGTTTCAATAGCGCGTTTTTTGACATCTTCTATAGTTAAATTTTGTTTTTGTTCACCCCAAATTTTTATCCCTTCAAATAAGGTTCCACTTTGATTCCAACGTGGTTTTCCTGCCGTTAATGTAGAGTCTAGGTGAATATGGGATTCTATAAATGGTGGAGTAACTAATTTTTCTTCTATCTGGATTTCTTTTTGTGCAGAAGCAGGGATATCGTGATAAATAGCAGCAATTCTCCCATCATCAATAGCAATATCTACTATTTCAAGTTGATAGTTTGGTTGTAGTAACCGACAGTTTCGCAGAATTAATTCATAAATTTTGTCAGACATAGCGTTTTCTTGGTTTAGATTGATAATGTTATACCATTTTACGGAAGTCAAAAGTTAACATTCATATACCAATCCTATTTTATTCGTGGCAAAAATATTATTGCTTTTTAGGCAACAGGCAACAGGTATTACCATTT
The DNA here is from genome assembly GCA_051439685.1 of Trichodesmium sp. Taxonomy (GTDB): domain Bacteria; phylum Cyanobacteriota; class Cyanobacteriia; order Cyanobacteriales; family Microcoleaceae; genus Trichodesmium. The sequence goes on along the minus strand of JBFRWR010000174.1, from coordinate 936 downwards.
CTCAAAAACTTTTCTACATTTGATTGAGTAGGGGAGTGTAGGGACGTTGCATAACAAAAATGCGTTTTCCGTTCCGGAATGCTACGCAAACATGTCGCGCAGCTTTAGCGGAGCTTTGCGTTAGCAAAACGTCCGTACGGGAGAAGTAACAATAGGGATAATCAAAGATTAAATTGTCTCAAATAAGCAAAAAGGTAATTATTCAAAGGTAATTACTTAATAACTGAAGTATTAATCAAGTATAGCATTAATGTATGGGAATTGGTATAATAACTTGATTGAACTTGATTTAATTTATCGATCAATTCTTGTCATCCTGACTGGAATACAACCATGATAATCAGAACAATTTCTCATTTTCCAACTACCACGATGACCTGATTCAACATAAAAACTATCAGGTTGATAGTTAGGGTTTATCGCATAACTACCTGGATAAGTAGGTCTACTACCTTGAAGAATATAACCATTTCTATCAGGAACCATATTCATTTGTTGTTCGGCATAAACTTTCCTACCATTAGGTCCAGTTACATTCACAATCATAGTTCCAAAATTTCCATCCATTTTTAAACGACCTTTATGTAACCACCCGTTAACTTTCCATTGTAAATTCCATGTTCCGTTCATCCCTTCGTTAATTACATCTGGACTTACACTGTACCCCTTATTTGGTTCGGCAAAAGCAACTTTTGCAGGAGTTATTGTGGCAAATGATAAAGAAGTAGCGGTTAAAGCAACTAAACTGAAACTAAAAGCTTTGTTGAGGTTAGTTTGAATATTCATCTAAGGTTTTCTAGGAATTAACTGGTTTATTTCTTTATGTTTGATATTTCTAAGATGAAACCGTATATTCCGGAGAAACGTTTTCTAGTTTGGAGATTTTTACCTTATCTTTATAGTTAAGGTCAGTTCAAATAATATAGATAAAACTAT
>JBFRWR010000173.1:0-3920 GCA_051439685.1 Trichodesmium sp. | reverse complement strand
AGAGGATGAAGCAACTTATCTGCGCCACGTTGAAATTGCTTTAGACCACAGACCTAATATTATTATTGATGATGGTAGTGATGTTGTTGCAACTCTAGTAAAAAACAGACAAGATCAACTTCCTGAACTCATTGGTACTACAGAAGAAACTACTACAGGTATTGTTCGTCTCCGAGCAATGTTCAATGATGGGGTATTGACATTCCCTGCAATGAATGTTAATGATGCAGATACAAAACACTTCTTTGATAACCGTTACGGTACAGGCCAATCTACTTTAGATGGTATTATTCGTGCTACTAATATTTTATTAGCTGGTAAAAATACTGTTGTTGTAGGTTACGGATGGTGTGGTAAAGGTGCTGCACTCCGTGCTAGAGGTTTGGGCGCAAATGTAATTGTCACTGAAATCGATCCAGTTCGCGCTATCGAAGCAGTAATGGATGGTTTCCGTGTGATGCCAATGGCAGAAGCTGCTACTATCGGCGATCTATTTATCACTGTTACAGGAAACAAGCACGTTATTCGTGGCGAACATTTCGATGTGATGAAGGATGGAGCGATCGTTTGCAACTCTGGTCACTTTGATATTGAAATTGATCTGGAAACTTTAGGCAAAAATTCTGCTGAGATCAAGACAGTGAGACCCTTTACTCAACAGTACACACTCAAGAATGGTAAGTCTGTAATTGTATTAGGTGAAGGTCGCTTAATTAATTTGGCTGCTGCTGAAGGTCATCCTAGTGCAGTTATGGATATGAGTTTTGCTAACCAGGCATTAGCTTGTGAATATTTAGTTAAAAATAAGGGTCAATTAGAACCAGGTTTACACTCTATTCCTGTGGAAGTTGATAAAGAAATTGCTCGTTTGAAATTACAAGCAATGGGTATTGATATTGATACTTTGACTCCAGAACAAATTGAGTACATGAATTCCTGGACTGTTGGAACCTAATGAAAAAGCACTCAGCTATTAGCTATCAGCATTTTAGTTGAGTTTTAACCAGAAATTTATTCTGTAGGGGTTTGGAGACCAAACCCTTACTAATTATAATTATTATCTTATATTATGTTCCCCTTGTAGGGGAGCTGCGCTAACGGATAATTACTTAATAATAAAATTTTTGTTTGTAGTTGGGCTTTAGCCCTAATAGTAAGTATTTTATGGGCTAAAGCCCAACTACTAGCCTAATTATAACTGTTCTACCGTTAGCGTAGCTCCCCCGGAGGGGGAACATGATATTATTCTAAATTTATCTTAAATAATATAAGTCAGTGGCTAAATTATCTGTAGAATTACAACGGTATTTTTTTGATGAAGAACGTGCTGTTACAGTTACTTTAAAAGATATTATCGAGTTAGCTGGAGAGAGAATTTTTGGCTTTTTATTTGTGATTTTGGCTTTGCCTTCGGCTTTGCCTGTACCTGCTCCTGGTTACTCAATTCCCTTTGGTATTTTATTATTTTTATTAGCAGTTCAATTAATAGTTGGTGCAAAAACTCCCTGGTTGCCTCAGAGTTGGTTGAATAATTCTATTTCTCTTGAGAAAGTACAAGGAGTTTTGAAGTCTGGGATTCCTTGGTTACAGAAAATAGAGTTGATATCTCGCCCTCGGTTGAGTTATATTTGTACGAGTTTTGTCGGTAGAATTATCATTGGTTGCGCGATCGCTCTCATGGCTATTTCGATGATGATTCCTATTCCTGGTACTAATACTTTACCAGCGATCGGGATTTTTGTCACTGGTTTTGGTTTGTTAGATGATGATGGTGCTATTAGTTTGGGTGGGTTGGTGCTTTGTGTAATGGGAGCAAGTTTAAGTGGTCTAATTTTGATTTTTGGTTATGAAGTTGTTAAGGGTGGAATTGAATTAATTAAGAATAATTTGACTGGAGGTTAGTTCAACGATTAATAATTAACAATGGGTTTGGTGACCAAACCCCTACAGAGGGTAAATTGTATCGATGAAATGCGAATTTGATATAATATCAAATCAACTTGATCGGGACTTACGCAGGGGAACCCAGAAACCCGGTTTCTTTGCGTAAGTCCTATTGATTGGACGTAAAAAAATTGATGATTTCTAAATGATAATTTATTTTATTTTTGATTAGAGTTGTCCTTAAATAGAAGAAAAAAATTACTCAAACCTAGACATAGCAATAATTCCTAACATTTTGATCTGAAAAATAGCTACAATTTTTATGTCACAAGGTTTTTGCTGATTTTTTAACTTATAAAGCAACAACTCTATTATTAGGAATAGGTAATAGTAAGGATTTTTAATTATAACCTAAATTTAAAAAAATCTCAAGTACAATTGATACGGATTTTCATTAATTTACCAGATATATTCAAAATATAGATAGGGTTGATACAAAAAACCATATCTATATCTAGGTCATCTGAAGAATTTGTCTTTATTGGCCTTTTTTATTTGATTTGGGGATATAATTGAGAACTTATTGACATAACATCTTATTTAGTTAAAAGCTAACTTACAGCACTTTTGAGGATGGTGAGGTACACTTTATTAATTCTCTGTTGCCTAAAGTCCTAAAAATTGTACATCACGCGCCTCCGAAACTGCTGTCAGAAGTAATAAGATTATGCAATTAACTTGTAGAAATCACCAAGATATGCTTAAACATCTTGGTCGAGCTATTGCAATTTGCTTTCCCCATTAGATTCAATCAACTTTTATTTAGACGTAAAACAAATCAGGAGTGTCAATCAATGGCAAAAATTGGTATCTTTTACGGTAGTACATCTGGCGTAACAGCAGAAATCGCTGAAACAATCCGCGAAAAATTAGGCGAGGAACTTTGTGATATCATAGATATGGAAGAAGATTATGACGAATTCAGTCAACTTCTTGAATACGATTATTTGTTATTAGGTTGTTCGACTTGGGGAGCTGGGGAAGTGCAGAATGCTTGGCGCGAACCACTTTTTGACATGGATATCGAAAAGCCTGATTTTACTGGAAAGACTATTGCTTTGTTTGGTGCAGCAGATCAAGTTGGTCATGGAAAACACTTTGCTGGCGCGTTGCAACTAATGTGCAACCAATTCGAGAAGCTTGGTGCAACTATAGTGGGAGAGTTTCCTACTGAAGGTTACACTTTTGAGCATTCTCCCGCCGTGCGTGATGGTAAATTTGTAGGATTACCACTGGATGAAGTTAATCAAAGCGATCTAACTGAAGAGAGAATTACACAGTGGTTGGAAACGCTACGCCCGATTTTTATGGGTGAAGAAAGTCCTGTATTAGTAACTGCTTAGATGGCGGGTGTTGGTGAAGCGCTTGTATGATACTAATCTTAATTATTTAGGAGTCAGGAGTCAGGAGTCAGGAGTCAGGAGCAAAGAAAGAAGAAGAAAGAATAGTAGAGGGAGAAATTTTTTTGTTTGCGCTCTTATCCAAAGAAGAAATCATACCTCAAATCACCAACGCCAGATGGCGAAAGTTTTGTAGTGCTGAACAAGCAACGTTCAATAATTGATAATTGATAATTACCTCTCCCTCAAAAGAAGAGGATTGAATAAAAGGAAAATTTTTTCTTGTTTCTCCTTTAAAGGAGGGGCTTTAAACCTTAATTATTCGGTAAGAAAAAATTTTATTGTCAAAGATTTCTCTAAATCTCAAAATTTGAAATCTTGCTGCTAATTTTGGTAGCGATCGCTGTTAAGACAAAAACAGCATTAGCTATTGCATCTGTAAAAAATTGTTTTGTTTGCATATCGGTTCATCTCCTTTTGGGTTGGGAAATATATTATTTCCCAACTTTTTTTATTCATAGCAGTTTTCAAATTAATACACTACAGTAGTGGCGTCCCAGGGAACGCCACTACTAAACTGACACAACTACTGGGTGTGCATTAGTTATAAAAAACCGGGTTTATGGGAGGTAGATG
>JBFRWR010000172.1:0-5360 GCA_051439685.1 Trichodesmium sp. | reverse complement strand
TTTTGATATTTGTTGATTTATTTGACACAGTAGGAACCTTAACAGGATTAGGAATCAAAGCTGGATATTTTAATCAAACAAGAGAAGAATTAAACTTAAATAAAGCATTTATGGCAGATGCACTTGGTACAACATTCGGCGCAATAATGGGTACTTCTACAGTCACAAGTTATATAGAATCTGCAGCAGGTGTTTCTGAAGGAGGACGGAGTGGATTTACTGCCGTTGTTGTTGGAATTTTATTTGTTTTATCTATATTTTTTATTCCCCTATTATCAGCAATTCCTTCTGTTGCCACAGCACCTACCTTATTAATTGTAGGAGTATTAATGATGGGAAGTGTTCGTAATATTAATTGGGACGATCCAGCCGAATCTATTTCAGCATTTTTAACAATTATAATTATGCCTTTAAGTTACTCAATTGCCGATGGATTAGCTATGGGTTTAATTACTTATCCTATTCTGAAAAGTTTTCAAGGTAAATTCCATGAAACTAATCCTTATCTCTGGATATTAACAGTTGTATTTATTTTAAAATTTATACTAATTGGAAAATAAAAAATCATAGAAAAGTAATAAAATCAGGACTCACGAAAAATATCCAATCATACACGATCTGTAAGGAAAATTGGCCAATTACCCTAGATATGACGTTTATGTGTAAGTCGTGAAAATAATATGATATTTACCTTCAAATTTTGTGCTACCATTGAGGTAAGTCCTTAGCTACTATTATTGCACAGAATGTTGGACTGAGAGCAATTCCCGTTGTTATCAGGTACACCTATTGCGGGCAAGATGCCTATAATAATTTGACTATTCGCTCCTTGTAGCTCATTTATCTGAAATGCTCTCTATAATTACTACCAAAGGTTATAAAATTCTCATTAAAATCAGCGATCGCGCAGGTCGAACTGAATTTCTAGTTAAGCCTCATTCATGCCATCTTTCAAGTAGCTAGAGTGATCATCATGTTAGATTATTTATTTAGAGGATAAATTCAATGAACTTTGATATTTTTGACGAGGAATATTATCTACAAAAATATCCAGATATTAATGTAGCAATTACTCAAGGTCAAGTAACATCAGGATTAGAGCATTTTCAGCGTTATGGTTTAGCAGAAGGACGTACACAAGTTTCCCGTTACTATGAAGAAACAACCTACTTAGAAAATAATCCCGATGTAGCTAATATCGTACAAGCAAATATATTCGTATCAGGACTGGAACATTTCATTAATTATGGTTATGAAGAGGGACGCAGCAATACAAGTCCTGACTATGATGAAACATTTTACCTACAAAAATATAATGATGTAGCATTACAGGTAGAAACAGGTACTTATGCAAGTGGATTTTCTCATTTTATCCAAGTTGGTAGTACAGAAAATTTGCAGACTACCAGTTTTGTTGATTCATTTTATTTAGGGCAAAATTCTACTGTAGCTGAGGCAGTTAATAATGGTGTTTTTGTCACAGCTCAAGATCACTATAGAGAATATGGGCAATTTGAACAACGCTCTGCACGTTTTACTGGTACTCCCGGTAGCGATCTAATTTTGGCATATGGGGAAGGAGCAAAAGACATTTATGGTGTTGATGTCAGTTTCAGACCCAGTTTGGGAGGTCCTGACTTCAATAATGACGGAGAAGTTACATCAGAGGAATTTAATCGGTTTGTCAATCTATCTCAAGCCTTTACTTCCTCGCCAATTCTCAGATATAGTGATGGTAGTAACGAATTTGATACTTTGGTGGGAAGTGCAGGTCAAGATAACTTTATTTTGGGAGAAGTAAGTGTTGACGGTCGTGGTTTTTTCGCAGGCGTAACAACTTTTTATCTGGGTGAAGGAGTTGCTGTAATTCAAAATTTCGATCCATCTGATGCAGATCAAATAATACTTTATACTCAGTCTGATTTTGATATTGTGCAAGGCGAGGTTGGAGCGACAATTGTAGTTGAAAATGATCCTATTGCCATTGTTGAAGGTTATGATTCTTCACAATTAACTCCAATAGAAAGAGATTTTACTTTTTATCGGCAAGTGACTTTTGTTTAATTTCAATAGAACTGACGCACCCAAGCAAGAAAACGGGTTTATTTCCCTGATTATTATTTTTGGGCGGGTTTATTTCATCCCACATTCCGCACTTCAAATTGTATTATAAGAAGTTACAGGAAATTCGTCTATTGAATTAAGTAGAATTACTTATGGTATTTGGTGGCTGCAAGTGAGATCATAAAGTTGACAATATCCTGATTATTCACTATTAAAAAAAGTGTCTTGAATTGAAGAAATAGGGGAATTTTTGCGTTAGCTCCCGCAAGTGCGGCAGCTATATCGCCACCTTCATCCAACAAAACCGCAAAAAATTGTGGGTCTTTGAGAAATTTAAACCCTCTTTCACAACTCTGTTGATTTTTATAGTTCCACAGTATTTTGGGGCTGGGAATTTCTGAATGTGACTCAATATTCGTCGCCAGAATAAATCGGCCAGCCACTAAATTTCTTCTTTCTATCTCTGATATCACTGGTGGCCTCAAACTAGAAATGCTTAATCATCACTAATCATCAGGACATGATATAAGTTCTGAAAATGATTACTTTCGCCAACAGTATCTTCGCTACTTTTGCCCCTTCATGGAACAAAGCCCTCTCCTTCTTCCAGCTTGCTTGTCACCCCGTGAGGATTTTGGCTTGTGCTTGCTCAATGCAGGCTATCAACTTAGGAGCGAAAACCTGAACGTGAGGTTCAGCTATCATTGAGACGTGGTCACCTGGAACCTGATAAATATCTACCGGTCCAGCAGAAAAACCGCTCCATCCAAAATCCTCAGTACTCATACTTTCAGGACGAGGAGATTCAAATAGCTCTTTACCTAAAATATTGACAAGTTTTGAGCTGCCAACTGGCCCCAATTCACTGCGAAACAGAGTAATTTGAGTAGGGTAAATTTCCTTTGGAAAATAAGAACACAGGAAATGGGTCTTAATAACTCGGATATAACCACGAAGTTGTTTAATCCCAGTTCCAGGAGGGAAAACATTAATTTGTTGCAATTTCTTGTAGACGTAATTCAATTGCTCATCGGGAGTGAGTCCTTCAATTGCTTCATAGTATACCTCTAGCTCCTTTCCAAATATGATGCCTAAGGTTTCACTAATTGCAATTAGCCATATAGCATCGTTCCAAGCAATATCCAGACTTGCTAGCTTATTTTCAGGTTCCGGTGCAGTAGTATCTAGAATAGCTAGTAAAGCCACTTTTTGCCCCTGTTTTTGTAACTGTTGAGCCATTTCAAAAGCGACCTTAGCACCGAAAGAATGACCACCCAACAGATAAGGACCTTGAGGTTGAATTGATTGTATTTCTTTGATATTGTAGGCAGCCATGTCTTCAACTCGCGTGTAAGGTGCTGATTCTCCATCAAGACCAACAGCTTGCAAACCATAAAATGGTTGGTCTGAACCTAAGTAGCGAGCTAAGTAAGAAAAGTACATAACGTTGCCACCCGCTCCAGGTACACAGAAGAAAGGTAGTTTAGAACCATTAGGTTGAATGGGTACAAGAGGAGACCAAGAAAAAGAATCTGTTGACTGACGGAGAATATTTGCGAGTTGTTCTATTGTCTGAGCTTGGAATAGGATTGCTAGGGGTATATTTTTACCAAAATGCTTCTCAACCTGAGACATCAAACGGACAGCGATGAGCGAATGACCACCAAGTTCAAAGAAGTTGTCTTTAACCCCTATAGGATGAACATTCAGAACTTCTGACCAGATTTTTGCTAGTTGACGTTCTATAGTATCACGAGGCAGAACAAATTCTCCTTCTAATCTTGCTTCTGGTGTTGGCAAAGCTTTACGGTCTACCTTACCATTAGGAGTAAGTGGCAGTTGTGACAACACCACATATCCAGAAGGCATCATATACTCTGGCAAGCGCTCCAACAAATACTGTTTCCACTGCGGTATCAGTTGTTTGGCACTCTCAGAAACCAAGGGATTATTGCAATAACGATACCAATTTCCCTCTGCTAACAATTTTTGAGTTAGAGGTGTTAACACGATCGCCTTTGTTGCCAAGGTACTCTTCACCAAAACCGCATCCATAAATCCTTGTCCCTTCACAGACCAACACAATTCTAGAGAATACCCTAAAGACTCACTCAGTTGATATAGTTGTTCTGGATCGATGCCATTGACTGATTCCAACTGCAACTTTTGTCTTAACTGCTGCACACTCAGTTTTAAGGAAACCTGTGATAGGCAATCTACCGCAGCTATATCAGTTGCCACTCGTTCATTAGCTAAACCACTAAAACAAATAGCTTCTGGTTGATTTTGCCCTAGATATGCTTCTATATCTGGAACCGACATACCAGTTCCATTTTCTACAAGTGCTTTGATAACAGATTCTGGCTTTGCTTCTATATGCAACAGCACATTATAGCGATATTTATTCAGTTCATTGTTTTCCCTTCCCCTCTGTAAACGTATCTGTACATGGGTTATTTCTGGATATTTGTCTTTGAGAGCGACAAACAACTCCGGTGATACTAACAACTCCTTCTCCTGTAGCATCACTTTATCTATCCGTTGCCTTAGTTGTTTTACTGATAGGGAAGGGGTCGCTTTGTGCAGTTGCACCGAGGTATGAAATGCCTTCATTAATGGGAAACTGCGGATATCCCCTAAGAAAATCACTCCTCCTGGTTTGACGATCCTGATACTATTTTCTATTATTTTCAATAAATATTCCGCACTCGGAAAATACTGCACAATAGAACTCAACAACACCATATCAAAACTATCATCAACTATCTCAGTCATACCTTCTGCTGCTTTCTGTGCCAAGGTGACATGAGCATATTTTTCCGGTTGCTGTTCTATTTGTTTGCTGATGTAGTCCAGTGAAGCATTAGAAATATCTGTACCATAATAGCTCTGTGTGTGCGGTGCGATTTGAAATAGTAGCATTCCTGTACCACAACCAATTTCACAGACAGTTTGTGGTTTTTGGGCTAATACTTGAGTAATGATGTCCCCTGACCAGTCTCGCATTTGTGTTTCTGGTATTGGTTCGTTATCATAACTACTGCGCCAACCAGAAATATTGAACAGTGGGTCTGTGATTGCATTTGTCTCTAAATCAATTTGTTGGTTGAATATCTCTTGCCAACTACTGAGTTGAGTTTCTAACAGTTTTGAGTTATCACCGTTAGTATTTTCAACATCCGGCACAATATAAGCAAACAAACGTTGCTCACCAACTTCCTCTGACCTCGCGACCACCACAGTTTCCTTCACTGTTGGATTTTGACGTATAACCGTTTCTATTTCCCCAATCTCAA
>JBFRWR010000171.1:0-3275 GCA_051439685.1 Trichodesmium sp. | reverse complement strand
ACAGATACATATCATCGATAGGAGCAAAAATGCGAGAGATTGCTTCTGAGAGATAAACAACTGCCTTTTCGATAGATTGGAAAATATTCATAATGTTCTCCTCTTGTTCTCGATAAAACTCTTTTTCTTACACTTTTACTTTAGCTTGTTCTTCCCTAACTTGTTTGTAGTTGTAACATTTGTTTGAAACTTGTATAATTTCGCAACTCTTTATAGTGGGGATCAAGGGAAAAGATGAATTTTCGGGGTTTATTCTTTACAATGATTTACTTTTAATGTGAATTTTTCTGAAAGTTATCGTGGGGAGAAAATTGGTAAAAAACTCACGGGATTATCTATTTTAATCTTAACTTGTAGTATAACACATTGATGCTGGAAATTGTACAGAAAAAGCCACTTTTAATTAAACTTACTATATTAACCGTACAACAAATTCTTAAATACACAAAAATAACCTTGATAAACAAGAGAATTAATGATTATTTTCTCTAAAATTATCAAAATTATCTAGACAGATATGGTGAAAGTTACTAGAATAAAAACAAGCGTATGTGAGGAAGTTGTCCAATGGTGCAAGAAGATCGAGAACTTTTTCTTTCCCCAGAAGATTACAGTCTGTTAACAGACCTCTATCAACTAACAATGGCAGCTTGCTATGTTGGCGAAGAAATAGACCAACGCCAAGCTAGTTTTGAGGTATTTGTCCGAAAACTCCCCGCAGGTTTTGGTTATTTGATTGCCATGGGTTTGGCACAAGTATTAGATTATCTAGAGAAATTCCGGTTTAGCTCTGAGCAAATTACAGCTTTAAAGTCCACTGACATTTTTGCCAATGCTCCTAGTCAATTTTGGTCAGTTTTAGCAGATGGTCAATTTACTGGAGATGTTTGGGCAGTCCCAGAGGGAACAGCTATTTTTCCTAATCAACCTCTCTTGCGCATCGAAGCTCCATTATGGCAAGCCCAGTTAGTGGAAACATATATATTAAATACAATTAACTATCAGACTTTGATTGGGACAAAAGCTGCCAGAATGCGAGATATTGCAGGCCATGACACAAAGTTACTAGAGTTTGGCACTAGACGAGCATTTAGTCCCCAGGCTAGTATTTGGGCTGCTCGTGCTGCTTTAGCTGGGGGAATGGATGCTACTTCTAATGTTTTGGCAGCTTTGAAGTTAGGTCGTAAACCTTCTGGTACAATGGCTCATGCTTTGGTAATGGCAATATCAGCAGTAGCAGGTACCGAGGAGGATGCTTTTCATGCTTTTCAACGATATTTTCCTACTGCACCTTTATTAATTGATACTTATGATACTTTGGCCGCAACTCGTTTATTGGCAGAAAGAGTTAGGCAGGGTGAAATGCAGGTGAGTGGGGTAAGATTAGATTCTGGAGATTTGGTTAAATTGTCCCAGAATGTACGCTCGCTCTTGCCAGAAGTAACAATTTTTGCTAGTGGGGATATAGATGAGTGGGAGATAGCTAGACTTCAGAGGGAAAATGCTTGTATTGATGGATATGGTATTGGTACAAAGTTAGTTACTGGTGTTCCTGTTAATGGGGTTTATAAGTTGGTGGAAATAGACGGTATTCCTGTGATTAAAAATGCGACGGGAAAAGTTAGTTATCCTGGTAGGAAACAAATATATAGATATCTAGAAAATGGTCAATTAAAGCAGGATAATTTGGGATTAATAAATGAAGATGTATCAAATCAAACAGATAACCAGATTGATTCTTTCATAAGATTAATGGAACTGGTTGTTAAGGATGGTAAAAGATTACAGGAGTCAGAAAATATAGAGGCGATCGCTCAACGGACTGCTATTTCTGTTGCTAGTTTACCTCCGGCAACTCGTAGGTTAGAAAATCCTAGTTTACCACCTATGAAAATTTCTCAAAGTTTACAGGAACTTACAGAAAGAACTAAAAGTAAAATGTTAGAAAAAGGGAATAGTTTAACAATTAATAATGGATAATTGATAATTGATAATTACCGAAAAATTTTGGGTATGCGCCTCTGCTTGGATAGGAGATGAAATAATATTTAACTCAGTATTTCAACCTGCAACTTTGGTCGGAGGTTCATTGATAGTGAAGTTCAGATCGAGAAAGAGGATTGAGTAAAATATTTTTTTGGATTTTTTATCCATGAATGAAGAGGCTTGATACATTAATTTTTCCCTAACGGTAAATTATAATAATTAAAATTACGATAGATTAAAACTTATTTGAGAAAAACTTAGTTATAATATTTATTGTTTGTTGTTAAGTATTGAGAGAGGAAATAGTGACTAAAATATGACAACAAGTTGTAATAATTTAAGAGATTGAAATTTGATAGAGAGAGTTGTTTATTAGTGAAAAATTAAGTGAAAAATCCTCTTCTTGTTAAGGATAAAAAAAGTGCTAGGATATTTCTTTATATTCAATTCCTTTACGGTCTTAAAAATAAGTAATTATCCATTAATTAAATATATTCCTGGATTTTTAACTAACAAATAGTTGCCTAGTATCTCTTCCTCCCTATTTCCTATTCCCTGTTCCCTTAATTGATATTTCCTTTACAAACAATCTGTAAAGTATATTTCCTGAAAATATTTTAGTTAAATCTTAAAGATAAAAATATGAAAAATTCCCAAGTATTATCAGGTTTAATGGGTGTATGTATTGGAGATGCTTTAGGAGTACCTGTAGAATTTTCCAGTCGTCACGAAAGAAAAATTAATCCTGTAACTGAAATGATTGGTTACGGGGCACATAATCAACCACCTGGTACATGGTCTGATGATAGTTCCATGACATTATGTTTAGCAGAATGTCTATGTGATGGATTTGATTTAGAGGCGATCGGCCACTCTTTTTATAGATGGCGTTATGAAGATTATTGGACTCCACGGGGTAAAGTTTTTGATATTGGAGGTACGACTGCTGCAGCTATTTCTAGAATTAAAAAAGGTAGACCAGCAATAGAAGCAGGAGGTAGGGAAGATCGGAATAATGGTAATGGTTCTCTAATGAGAATTTTACCGTTAGCTTATACTTATAAAAATCTTGATTTTCGAGAATTAATTCAACAAGTTCACGACTGTTCTTGTATAACTCACGGTCATGTAAGATCGCAAATGGCTTGCGGTATTTATATTAGTATAGCTATTTGTTTATTGGAAGGTTTAGAACTCAAAGAAGCCTACTTACAAGGAATAGAAAATATCAAAAAAATCTACTCAGAAGAGAAGTATGCAGGAGAAATACATCGTTTTCGTAAAGTATT
>JBFRWR010000170.1:0-12207 GCA_051439685.1 Trichodesmium sp. | reverse complement strand
TAATAATTAATAATTAAGAGTTGAAGCGTCAATAATTAATTATTCATTCAACAATTAAGGTTTAAAGCCTCCCCTCTTATGTGCCGCGAGCTGTCGCTCTACAAGGGGATAAATCAAAAAAATTTCCAAAGAGCGCCAATCCCCTTCTTTCAAGAAGGGGTAATTATCAATTATCCATTATCAATTATCAATTATTGAATAGACCTGTAAGTGCAGAATCTTTGTATTCATTTATTCATCCTTATTTCCGATTCTCTGTTCTTTAATCCCTGTTTGATATTTCCTGATATCTTAAATCTCTAAATTAATTAATTTTACTAAATTTGGTAATTAGTAAAATAGCAATCAAATTTTTATTTTAAATACTGGGTGAATTGGTTTTTGCTAATCTAGACTTTTCTTGAGATAAAGCATTATCAATTTTTTTAATTCCTTCTAGTGAGATTAAATCTCTACATTGTTTAACTAAATTTTCCCATTGTAATAAAGTTTGAATCGAATTAGATTCTTCTATTTTTTTTACATAAAACTGTGCCCAGAATTTAGGAACATACTTTTGTTTTCTAGTTTTTATTCGTTTTTTCCATTTAGCAAAATCAGATTTTCTAGGTGCTTCCACTCCTAAAATAGGTGGCATATCCGCATAACTAACGAATCTACTTTTACTTTTGCCGACAACATGAATGACATATCGCCAACAACTTATTTTGTAGATATTGTCCGATTTAATTCCCAAATGAAACCCTAATGCTTCTCTACTGACAAATCTACTTAATGGATGAGCAGCAGTAGACTTGTTATCTATATATTTTTTCATAAAATCTATCTTAAGTTTAAATATATTCTTTATTATCTTAGTCTTTGATTTTTTTATATTTCTATTTTAAATAATACTTGGCTATTTTGTCAACATACGAGATTAGGTTAATCTTTGACAACAAAAATTAATAATAAGTCCAGATTATGGGATAACTTGTGGACAGTTATAGAAATTAAATAATAAGTTTCAATGTCCTTTTAATATCTAAATTTTAAAAAGTTTCTTAGAACAGATGAGAAGAAAATCTCAACTTAATATCATGTCTGAAATTTGAGTTGCTGTCTGTCAATTTTGCTCCTAATGGGGTATCAAATTCGAGATTTTAGAATAGAAAATTAGTATATTTCATAACTCAGAGAAATGGTAGGAAGCAACGGAAAGATAGGAAAACAAAAAGAACTTAAACTATAGCAATAGATAGGTAGGGCGCGGACATATACTTATCAGGACTTAGGTGTTTTTGTCATAAAAACACTATATATCCTATATTGCTATAGCTTTTGTCTAATATATTACTATATATAGTGGCATTGCCTAAGTCCTGACTAAATCAGCAATCCTGGACTAGGTAATATTTTTCCACTTTTCCCTATTCCTTGTTCCCTGCTATAAGAAAACTCGGTAGTGCATCAGGAAAGTGTGGGATAAGTAAGTATGGCTGGCCAATATAGAACCCATTTGGTATCTCTAAAAAATTAGCTGGAGAGATGGGGAGATGATGAAGCAAGGGGCTATTTTTATACTTTTTTCCCTATTCTATTTCACCGAAATTCTGACTCCTGACTCCTGACTCCTGATTCCGCGCCTCCTGTCTCCTGTCTCCTGTCTCCTGTCTCCTGTCTCCTAATCCTCACTTTTGCAAAGATACTGTTAGGGGTTCTATAATCTTAAAGCACTGATATCTAAAGGTTAAGCGCATTTTTGGAGGGAAAAAAAGTGCAAATTTTTCAGCCTTTAAGACTAAAAAGTTAATAAAAGGCAGACTTGCACAAAAAGATACAGCTACAATTATTCCTCCAAATGTTCGGAGGTCTTCCCAAACCTCCCAAACTTCCCAGACTCCCCAGACTTCCCAGACTTCCCAAACTTCTCAAACTTCCCACATTTCCTTGACGCAGTACCCAAAACTCCTCGTACACATTTGTTGCCTACAAAGTCCAATACTAGATGTAAAATTTTGTCAATCATCAAAATATTTCACAGAAAAATGTAAAAATAGATACAGAAATTAAAATATTTTTTTCAAAATACCTGAATTTACAATAGGGTTTGAAGATATGAAACTAAATAATGAATATCAAAATAATCAAGAAGGTTTCCCTACTATTAATATGATGGTTGGAGAACTAATAGAGGAATACAAGGGACAACATAGAGGTCAAGAATGGAATTATCCTTATCCTAGACATATTCCTAAACATCGGCATCCACCTAAAAAGATGTATTACAAGGATGTCTCAGATAAGACAAAGCAAACTTTTAGTTTTTTGCCCACAAAAACAGACCAAGAATCTCAAGCCAAAAATAATGTAGCTCAGGTTCACATCACAAATTTATGCAATATTTTGGAACGCCGATGTTTATTAGCTGAGGCTAGAGGAGATGAAAAGTTATTATCCTTATTACAGGATGAATGGCGATATATTTGTTGTGGATAGAACAAGAGTATAATTAGGGTCTGCTGAAAAACTATTTTGGGTGAGGGTAGGAGTCAGGAGTCAGGAGTCAGGAGTTAGGAGTTAGGAGAAACGGGAGTTATAGAGTAGTTATCAAAAGAATAGTCCCTTAATTTTTCTACCTCGCGTTACCCGACAATGCTCACTTTTTCGGCTCTATCAACCGAAAACCTGGTACTTTTTCCAGGCTGAAAATTGCTCAAATCTTTAATCTGTCAATCTTTTGATATTTAATCAGCAATCTCTAATTATCCCCACATTAAACACTTTCTCCAGCATGATAGGAACTACGAACTAAAGGACCTGAACGTACATGAGAAAAGCCCATTTTTTGAGCGATCGCTCCAAGCTGGTCAAATTCTGCTGGTGTCCAATATTTTTGTACGGGCAAATGTGCTAGGGACGGTCGCATATACTGGCCTAAAGTTATCCGATCACATCCCACTCTTCTCAAATCTGCCATTGCTTCGACTATTTCGGTTTCTGTTTCTCCATGTCCCAACATTAACCCAGACTTAGTAGGAATATTAGGGTTTAACTCCTTGACAATACGCAACACATCAAGCGATCGCTGATACTTTGCTCCACGACGTACAATACCTTGCAACCTTTGAACTGTTTCAATATTATGGTTATAACAAGCCGGTTCAGCATTCACAACCACTTCAATTCGTTGTTTTTGTCTTTCTGCTAAAGAAACAGATAACCCATCAACTCTAGCTGTCCCTACCATATCTTGACCACCCCAAAAATCAGCAGTTAGAACCTCTATCTTAACCTCTGGTTTTCTTTGCCTAATAGCTGTCATTGTTGCTACAAACCAACCAGCACCAGCATCTGGCAAATCATCTCTAGCAACAGAAGTTAATACCACATATTCCAGATTCAATAATTCTACTGCTTCAGCTACTTTTTGTGGTTCCTCTGGGTCTAAAGCCATTGGAGCGTGACCCTTATCCACTTGACAAAACGCACAAGATCGTGTGCAAGTTGGTCCCATCAATAAAAAAGTAGCTGTCTTTTGGGCATAACATTCACCTCGGTTAGGACAGCGACCTTCTTCACAAATCGTATGGAGCTGACGTTGCTTTATAATTTTCTGTACTGTAGATATATCACTAGCTTTTCCTAAAGAAGGACGTAACCACTTTGGCATATTCTGGACTTGGACTTTCATCTGACTCAATTGACCATTTGTTGTACCCATAAAAAATTTAAAATAATAATTTAGTGCGCTTCTATATTAAAACAGATGAATCTCAAAGCTATTATTTAGCTATATTTATCGGGAATCATAAGAATATAGATAAGATTAACTAGAAAACACTAACTCATCACCGGAGGTGCCAGTTGTGGCAGGACATAAAATTTTAGTTATTGATGATAGTAAAGTTATTAGAGTCAGAGTCAAGGAAATGCTTCCTCAAGGAAACTTTAATGTTCTGGAAGCAAAGGATGGTCAAGAAGGGCTGCAACTTATTATCAAAGAACGGCCTAACCTGATTATGTTAGATTTTTTGCTACCTAAAGTTACTGGTTGGCAGGTATTTCAGAAACTCCAATCCCAGGCTCAACTCAAAAAAATTCCCCTGGTAATTATGTCAGGTCTTAAACAAGAAGTAGCAGAAAAAATTCCTGAACCTTTTGATAAACATTTTTTTGCTTTTCTAGAAAAACCTTTTGAGAAAAAAGAATTAACAGCAGCTATTAAGTCTGCTTTTGATTTGGCCAAAAAACGTCCGGCTGATCCTGAGGCTGAGGTAGCGCAAGGTGGTACTCAGGATATTCAGGTATTACAAGCTAAAGTTAAGAAAATGGAAGCTGAAATTGTCACATTGAAAAAACAGATGACTCAGCTTGTGACTATTGTCAAACAGTTGAAAAAGTAGTGAAATTTGAGAACAAAGCTTGGTTATTGATTATTCTCTTATATTGTTTTTCCCTAGAATTTTGATATATTCTGGGGATTATTTACTGCTTGCGCTGATCAAGCTAAAAGTTAGGATAGCTAAGGTAATGGAGCTTTTTATATTCAATTGATATCCGAGGTATGGGCTGCTGATGGGCATCAATTTACTGAGATTTTCTGCTAAAATTCTAGAAAATTTCTTAACATAAAATGGCCGCAACCGTTGCCTATTCTCCCCATCTCCGTGTCTCCGCGTTTCCGCGTCTGGTGTGTCCTACCCCCAACAACCAATTTTTTCAGGAAACCCTATTTATCAATATTTCTCTGCACCTCACCACAGAAAAACAAATTATGACACTAAATTCAGAATTTCTCACTCAACTCAAAAATTCGACTCCTCGACTACTTGATTTACTTGCAGGTTTTTCTCAGGTTAAGGTATTAGTAGTTGGAGATTTGACACTGGATGAATTTATGACTGGGCAGGTAGAACGGATATCTCGTGAAGCTCCAGTATTAATTCTGCGTCACGAAACTACAGACCGAGTTCCTGGTGGTGGCGCTAATGCGGTTTATAATTTTGCTAAGTTAGGCGCTCAAGTGAAAGTTGTAGGTTTGTTAGGAAAAGATGAACAGGGTATAGCACTACGTCAGATTTTTGAAACTGCTGGAGTTGATACTACGGGAATTTTAATTGACTCAAACCGCCCGACAGTTACTAAAACAAGAATTTCTGGTCACGCTCGTCAGTCTGTAACTCAACAAATGGTAAGAATAGATCGTAAGTCCGATGAGTTGCCAGAAGTTGATTTGCAACTGCAACTGGCAGAATGTATTCATCAACAAATTAGTACAGTAGATGCAGTAGTTTGTTCAGACTATGGAGATGGTGTTTTCACAAAACCAGCGATCAAAGCAGCTATATCTCATCCCCAAAGAACTATTGTTGATACTCAAAAAAATTTACAACGCTACAAGGGTGCAACTTTGTTTACTCCTAATCTTCCCGAAGCAGAGAAAGCTGTAGGATATTCTATTACTAATATTGAAAGTCTCTATCAAGCGGGTTGCGATCTTCTGAGATTAACTGATGCTAGTCAAATTTTAATTACTCGTGGTGAGGAAGGAATGACTTTGTTTGACCACATCAATAGTTCAAGTCCTAGTTCAAATGCTCCTCCACCTTCCTTTACTATTTCTGATACTGGTGATGCTGCGATCTATTGTTGGCATATTCCTGCTTTTAACCGGACAGATGTTTTTGATGTTACTGGTGCTGGTGATACAGTTGTTGCTGCTTTGACTCTAGCTTTGGGAGCAGGAGCTTCTACCTGGGAGGCTATAGTTTTAGGAAATTTGGCTGCTAGTCTAGTGGTGCGTAAATTTGGTACGGCAACTACGACGGTGGAGGAAATGGGAGAAGCTTTACAAGTCTTGGTTAGTTAGGGTTTGTTGAATAAATATCAAAAGGTAATAGGGTAAAAATTTGAGGCATTATTTGTCAGAAACAAGTCAGAATTTTTAGTAGATAAAAGGGTAAAAATAGAGGGATAATTTTTATAATTATATTCCCTCCTCTACTCCCTATTCCCTAATTTATTATTTTAGTATTTTGCTAATCAACCAAAGCATGAATCAGAATCTCTGTCAGAGATTTTTGCTTAATTTCATACCATAATTTTGTATCTACAATATCACATTTGGCACCAGCTTCAACAAGATGATCGTCTAAATAAGTTAGAAATTCCTTTGTTTCTGAGTCTTCCCCTATTTGTAAAAAGCTAATTCCTAATTCATAAGTATTTTCTGTACCTGGAATTAGATCGATTTTTTCCGTCGCATTAATAATCAGATTAATTAGAGATTCTTGCTGATTAGATATTTCATCTACTAATACTAAAATAATATCTCCATTTTTAGTTTGCTTGGCATCTCTACGTTGAAAATAGTCATTAATAGCATCTTCAAGACTACTGACTAAATCCATTATTTCTGGGGGTTCCTTAAGCTGAAATAATTGGGCTAACTTGACAACTTCTGTATTTTCTTCCTTGATAAAAGGACTAGATGCCAGGTAAACTGTAATTCCATCATCATCTAATGACTGACAATGTTTTGCTAAGTTAATGATTTTTATTTGTGCTGCAACCCAATGTTCATAATACTGGCTAGCAGAAGACCAACTTTCAGGACTTCGGGCAAAAATAAATGTATAGTCTCTATTTTTCAGCAATGAATTGTGATCAGACATAAACTTTAAGCTAGGATTTTAGTTAGGAACAATCTAGAATTTTGTACTATTATTAAAATAGTACCAACCTAAATCAATATCTGTCTATTAAATTAATCTGAAATTACTGCAAAACTGACTATTATTTAGTTTGATTTAGGTATTAATACTGTTGCTACATAGTGATTTGGAGATAGATATTTTGCTGCTAAATTTAGTAATTCTTTTGATGGAAATGCTGCTATTTTTTGTGGATAAGTTAGTGCTAATTCTGGTTTGGCTATAGTAAAATAATAGCCATAAACACCTGCTAATTGTCCTGGACTTTCAGTAGAAAATACATAATCATTACATAATAAACGTTTACACCGAGCTAATTCTACTTCAGAAATCTCCAGAGTTAATAACTCATTGAGGCGATCGCAAATCCTGGCTTCTACTTCTAGAATATTTTGGGTTTCTAGCATAGCACTAATTGTAAACAAACTTGAGTCTTGCTGTAGGGAGAAACTGCTCGTAATTCCTTGTACCAAACCTAAATCTTCTCGTAATTCTCTGACTAATCTTGAAGTCCTACCTTCTGCTAACAGCACTGATAACAAATCTAATCCATAAGCATCATCTAAATACTCAACTCCCGGTCCGATCCAAGCCATTGTCAGGCGACCTTGTTCTAACCTCGGCAAATATATTTCTTGACGACGAACTTCAGTTATTAATGGTTCTGATTTTATTTTCATTTGCGGACAGTCAGAACATTTTTGGGAAAATTTGACAAAAGCTTTACTAATTAACTCTATTGCTTGTGTTTGTTCTACCCCCCCAACCACAACTACTGCCATATTTTCTGGTTGGTAATGATAGGAATGGAAACAACGCATTTCATCTACTTCTAGCTCTCTCAGCAGAGCTTCTGTTCCCATCACTGAACGCCGATAGGGATGATTTTGGTAGACATTCTCCATTAATGCTTGAAAACCTAGAGAGTCTGGACAGTCTTGTGATTCCCGTATTTCTTCGAGTACGACTTCTCGCTCTGTGGCAAATTCTGATTCTGGTATCGAAGCTCGCAATAATAATTCTGCTAGTGCAGGTACTATTTCTTCTATGTATTTCGCAGCAGTAGTAATAAAAAAGTGAGCATAGTCATGGCTAGTAGCAGCATTTGCTATGCCACCACGATGTTCAATTATTTGATCGAATATACCAGGACCTAATTTTTCTGTTCCTTTAAAAATCATGTGTTCTAGGAAATGAGCCATTCCTGACCAGCTATCTGGTTCTTTCCTAGCACCTGCTCTTACCCATACATCTACAACCACTACCGGAGTCGCAGGAATATACTGATGAATAACTGTTAAACCATTATCTAGCTTGAATATATGAGCCGGAAATTTAGGACTAGAAGTTGCTATAGACAATTGTTTTAATCAAAAAATTTAGTCTAGTTTCTCCTAATATATTATAAAGTTTTCTATCTGAACAATTTGTCAAATTTAATACTAATATCATGTTCCCCTTGCAGGGGAGCTGTGCTAACGGATAATCACTTATCATAAATTTTTTGTTTGTAGAATTGCTCTAGCCCTATCTACAGTTGGGGCTGAGAGCAATTCTACGAACTTTAATTATAATAACTATTTAAGCGAACATAATATAATATCATGTCCGGTTGAACAGTTATAAATAATTAGGGAGGAGTCAGGAGACAGGAGAAACCCACCCCCACCCCTCCCAGGAGGGGAGCAGGAGGGGAGATAGGAGATAGGAAATAGGAGTCGTAGGGACGTTGCATGCAACGTCCCTACGGGCTTTTGATTATGGCGATGTGGTTCATTGACCTGAAAACTGCTGTAATTGCTGAGTGCTGAAAGCTGCAAGCTTGAAAAAAAAAGCGTAGTCAAATCTCAAATAATGATTGACTACGCTGAAGATTAAATTTTTAAGTTAAATCCCAGTTTTGATCCTGAGTTCCGGTGTTATCCAAATACTAGATAAATCTAGATATTAGATACGGATATTACCAATGTTTACATTAGGAACATTATCACCACCAAATGTACTGATAAATATCGGTCTACCAGGATCATCAGAAGGAACAGTTTGATTAAATATTGCTGCCTGCTGTTGGCTTAGGTCTTGCCGAACTGTATAACTAGCATCTGCTAAGTTTGAGAAGCCATAGTTACCGTTGACATCACTAGCAACAAATACTTCATCAGCATCTCGTACAGAGTTATTATTCTGATCGAAGTAAACAACAACACCACCAATACCAGGTTCACCAGCTTCTAGGAAACCATTACCATTCAGATCTTCAAAAGTCACCCCAGCTATGCTGCCATTACCTATAGGTGGTGGTGGTATTGGTGCTGGGTTAGTGCTATTGCCGAAGTTGACAAAGTTAGCATCTTCTCCTGCAAATAGGGTGACAGTTGGGTCTGGATTAGTTTGGAATAGACCAGGTGGTGGAACTTGTCGAACTGTGTAAGTACCAGGTGGTATCTCTGGGAAGTCGTATACTCCCAAGGAATCTGTAAGCGTCTCACGTTCCTGATTATCAAGCATTGAGTTATTATTGCTGTCAAGGAATACAGTGACATCAGAAATACCATTCTCACCTGGATCGATCTGACCATCACCATTAATATCATTGAAAACAATTCCACCGAGATCGGCAAAAGGCTCTACAGCACCGTCGAAATTTGTGGGATTGTTAGCAAAGTTAACAAAGTCAGCGTTATCCCCTGCTGCTAGAGTGATGATTACAGGTTGTGGAACTGTAGAGTCAGTGAAACCAGGTCGTGGTTCCTGACGCACAATATAAGTTCCTGGATCTATCTCAGGGATATCGTAGCGACCAAATTGGTCAGTGACAGCAAATCGTTCGTCATCATCTAGTTCCTCGTTCTGATTGGCATCTATGTAGATAGTAACATTAGGCAATGGACGGTCTACATCATCAATATCAGGACCAACATCAACCTGACCATCTCCGTTGTTATCTAGAAATGCAATACCAGAAATATTAGCACGGCCAATAGGAGGAACTACTGGAGACTGACCAAAATCAATTTCTAACTCAGAGTTATCAAACTCGTCAATAGTAATTGTTATATCAGTTTGAGTTGTAGGAATAAAGCCTTGTGTAGTTGCAGTTGGATCATTTGGGTCTGTAATAACATCCCGTGGAACTATGCGTATTGTATAAGTTCCTGGTAGCAGACCCACAATAGCATATTCTCCCTCTGTGTTTGTGAAGGTATTTGGTTCTTGTGAGCCATCAAAAATGCCATTGTTGTTGATGTCAGCATAGATACGGAAACCAGGAACACCCCTTTCTACAAACTCATCAGGATCAAGGATATTATTACCATTAGTATCGCTAAAGTCTTGGATACCATTACTGTTAAAGTCTGCAAATACAGTTCCTGTAATTAGAGTTTGCGGTTGGTTACCAAAGTTGTAAACTGTACTGGCACCATCACCAACGCTTACTAATGCTGTCGGAGTTGTCTGAGTAAAGCCTGTACGCAGAACTTGTAGAAGTGGATAGGAACCTGAATCTACATCAGAGACATCTAGACCATAAGTACCACCAGCACCACTAATTTGGTTTGGTTCAAAGCCTTGGATCTGACCATCTGTGTGTACATCTAGGAATACTTCAACTCCAGGTAAACCTACTTCCCCTTGTAGAGGTTCAAATAGTCCGTTACCGTTGTTGTCAGCAAATACAATACCACTAACTGTATCTTCCTGTGGAGACCTGACATTCACACCGAAGTCAATATCAAATAAACTTTGACCAAAGGGAAGATTAATTGGGTCTGATGAGATATTCGGATCTGCTGGTGGTACGTCGGGACCAATATAGACAGTAACAACTGGACGACTGCTTGTTCGGAACAAGTTTTCTTGGCGAACAACATCAACTGTGTAAATACCAGGAAGTACACCGTTAAATGTATAACGACCATCAGGATCGGTGAAGGTTTCAGGTTCGTCGAAATCAAGGTTACCATCACCATCTATGTCTTCGCCTTCATCTAGTACCCCGTTAAGATTGAGGTCTTCATTGCTATCTAGTTCTCCATCACCATCTATATCTAGGAAAACTTGAGCTGTAGGAATACCTGGTTCGGTAAAGGTTATCCCATCAATTATACCGTTATTGTTGAGGTCTTCGGTTGGGTCTAGTATTCCATCATTGTTGATGTCTTCACTGGTACCAGTAGTATCTCGTACCCCATTATTATTCTCATCAGTAAAGATGAAACCACTAATAACAGTGTTCGGGTCAAAGATGCTGGTATTACCAAAGTTATAGACAACAGTCTGACCAGGTACAAGTGGAACTACTGGAGTAGGAGTAGTGTTCACAAAACCTGCTGGTGGTGTTTCCCGAACTCTGTAGTTTCCTGGTCGCAATGTAAACCGATATTCCCCGTTAGCATCTGTGCTGGTAAATGGTTCATTAGCTTCTGGGAAACCGTTATTATTGAGGTCTACGAAAATCGGGACACCTATCAGCCTTGGTTCGTCTGTGTCTGCCTCACCATTAGCATTGCGATCGTCAAATTTAACACCAGTAATTGTACCCCTGGCCTCTGTATCTACCGGAGGAATAGGTGTTACTGTTCCATCAGATTGATTTCCAATATTTACGAAATCAACTTCTTGACCCTCAGCTAAGTTAATTATTGGATCGGGAGTAATTTTGGTAAAACCTGCTTGCTGAACTTCCCTGACTGGATAAGTATCAGCTGGTAAATTCTCAAAACTATAGCGACCTTCTGCATCAGTAATAGACTGAGGCTCACCCGTATCTAGAACTCTGTTGTCATTAAGGTCTAGATAAATAGTGAATCCAGGAAGACCAGTTTCATCAGGATCTACTGCATTGTTACCATTGATGTCATTAAATTTAGTACCAGCAATTCTGCCTGTTCCTGTCACTTGGCTCGCAGTCCTAGAAGCTTGAAGGTTATCAACAGCATCATCAACAGCATCAACAGTATCCTCAATAGCATTCTCTATGTCATCTTCATCAATGTCATCAATGGCATCCTCAATATCATCAACAGCATCATCAATGTCATCCTCATCAATGTCGTCAATGGCATCCTCAATATCATCAACAGCATCATCAATGTCATCCTCATCAATGTCTGGAAATTCTTGATCTGGTGGTATCACATTATCAGGGATGTCTGGAATTTCTGGCTGTGGTGGTGTCACATTAACTGGAACATTACCCACATTCAATACAATGTCAGGCTGACCAGGACGAATTGGTTCAGTTATGGTGATTAGCTGATCTTCAGTAGTTTTGACAAAACCTGGTTGAGGTATTTCCCGCAAAAAGTAAGTTCCTACTGGAGGATTATTAAAACCAAAGTCGCCACTAATATTTGATATTGCACTTGGTTCATTAGGGTCTAGTATATTGTTGCCATTCACATCTAAATAAAGAGTGAAATTAGCTAAACCAGGTTCTCCGAAATCTAAGACTCCATTGGAATTAAAATCGTTAAATTTCTTACCGATTATATCATCTCGAAGCCTTGGA
>JBFRWR010000169.1:0-5157 GCA_051439685.1 Trichodesmium sp. | reverse complement strand
CAATATTTGCACCTGTGATTTCACGGAGTCGTTCTAAAAATTCTGTTCCTGCATTACCAGCAGCTACACTACAACTGTAGAGCAATAAATTAGTTACTGACCAATTTTCTAATTTTTGAACATAATTATTATTAATAGTATCAATATCTAACTGGCTATTACCTAACTGTATGTAGCCTGGAGAACCGTGAGATACTATGTGAAGAGATGATATATCAGGATATTTATTAATAAAATCAGTAATCTGTTGGACACCATCTTGATTAGGCTCCAGAATAACTATTTTTATTCCTGGTAAAACACCATTAGCTAAGGTTTGATAATCCTCTACATGAGAGTCTATAAATACTATTTGTTGAGAAGTTTTTAGTTGAGCTGAACAGTTAACTAAAGTAGAGGATTGTGTAGTAGATGACTGGTAGATGTTGACGGTAGACATGACATTTTGTTCCCTAGAAATAGAAAATTAGTAGATGTTAGTTAATTAACTATCTCTATTATATAGACAAATTTCTGAATTGTCTCTTCCTCAAACTTAATTTACTATCTATGACTCTTTCTATATTTATTTATCTTTAGACTTCTTGCAGAATTCAGGGAATAGGGAATAGGGAATAGGGAATGAAATTGTTGATTTCATATCTTGAATTGATTTTATTTTTGATTTTTGGAGATGTCTTTTTATAAGTAATCTGGATTTGATGATTTATTGCCAAAATTTCTATTCAATACAGAGCTTCCATCAAATACTGATACTTCATCCGGTTATTATACCCATTTTATTTTATAGCTTAAATTATTCGTCAGTTCGATTTTTCTCTTCTTTATAAAAAGGGGTTTTAAAGCCGGACATGATATTACGGCATATTTCAGACTAATAATATTAAATCCGCCTAATTGCACATGGAACTAATAACGTCATAATCAGGGTTTTAAGCTATTGATTGTGAGGTTATTTAACCGGATTTGATATAATATACAAGTTTAAATGGTAAAATTCTTGTAGCACAGATATCTTGCCTGTTAGTTGCCTACTTCACGGGCCACAGGAAGTGCTGTATTTATCATTAGACCTCTTGAGAAAAGAGGGACTAGGGAGTAGGGGAGAATAATTAATAGTTTCTGCGTATGGGATTGATTTTATTTTTAATAATACGCAGATTTATATTAATAATCATAAGGATTTTTCGGTTTAGGAATTGATTCTATTTCTGTTGCCAAAATTGTTAATTTACGTTGACCATTTAACTCGTCAGTAATCATTTCTCCTCTGACTTTAAACCAACCATCTTGAGGATATTTAGTCCGACTTCTACCTTCTGGTAATTTAACAGGTAATCCTACTGGATAAGCATCAGCAGCACAACAGGTTAGAATAAATCTGGATATCCAGAAATATTGCTCGGATAATGCTTGGGGATAAATTACAAATCCTGTTACTTCGACTTTTTGACCATTATAAGCATCTGGTTCTGGGTAAACATTTAATGTTCTAATCCATTCAATTAGCGATCGCTCTTCTGGTTTAGTAGCACTACGAAATTCTTGAGGTTGAGTTCTTGTTACTGGTAAAGATTCTGTTAATCCTCTTTGTAATGCAGTTTGACTAGCAAAAACTTGAGGAGTAATTGTTAAAGCTAGTAAGGCAGATATTAATAGTAATGCACTACTCCAACCAGGAGGAAAAAAGGTAATATGTTGGTTTGCAGCTAGACTAATATTTGCTTTGAATTTGTCTGCTGATTTCTGTTTTTTTTGGATATTCCATAACTCCAATATTTTCCATCCAGCTAATATTAATAAACTAATTCCAGCACCAACAGTTAAACCAAAATAACGGGGATGAATTAATATATATAATTTTCCTGTTAGCCGATAATATATTAAGGCAAAACCCCATAGTAAAATTGCTCCGACATCTATCCAAGATTCATATTTTTTGAGGAGAGCAAATAATGATTTTTTAACCTTCATATCAAATTTTATTTATGTAAATAATGAGCTAATTTAACTCAAATATAAGTTCACAATTAAAGCCATGATAAATGTTAATTGTGCTGCTAATACTACTAAATAAATTACTGCCCGCGAGCGAAATACTGATAATAGTAAACCGACAGCTTTAATGTCAATCATTGGTCCAAAGACTAAAAAAGCTAATAGGGAACCACTGGTAAAAGTGGCTGCAAATGATAAGGCAAAAAAAGCATCTACCGTTGAACAAATGGAAACTACTGCTGCTAATGTTAGCATCGCAACAATTGAACTAATTGGTCCTTGACCTAAATTAAGAATTAATTCACGGGGGGCAGCAACTTGAATTATTGCGGCGATCGCGCTACCAACTACTAATACTCCTCCTAACTCTCGTAACTCCTGGATCATACTATCTAGCAAAGATAAAAGTCTTTGTCTATCTGGTCGAACAAAGATAGAAGTCCAACCCGTACCCACAGACTGACTTTGACTAAAAAATGGGTAGACTGATTCTTGTCCGAGTGTCATAGACTCTAGAGACATAGATGTATTAGATTGACCAAGAAAAAATGTGCCTGACTGTAAAAGTGGAGAGGTCTCTTGCTTTTCAGAAGTTGGCTCCTGATATCTAGGTAATAAACGAGCCGTTTGAACTTGGAGAATTGGTCGTATATTTTTCTGTACACTGAATATCCAACCAATAGTTGTGGCGATAATTAGAGAAAAGATTACTCGTAATACGACAATTTCTGGTTGATCTCTAAATGCGGTCCAAGTTGCCCAAATGACTATGGGATTAATTGTGGGAGCTGCTAATAAAAAACCGATGGAAACTGATGCTGGTACACCTTGTATCAATAAACGTCTCGCCACTGGAACATTACCACATTCACATACTGGGAATAAAAATCCAATTAAACTGCCGACAAATGCTCCTAATAGTGAGTTTCGTGGTAGATATTTTATTAATGTTCTTTCATCAATAAACCACTGTAATATCCCGGAGAAAATCACGCCGAGTAGCAAAAATGGCATTGCTTCTACCAGTAAGCTGAGGAACAGTGTGAAAGCATTATTCAACTGATTTGTTAGTGTTGATGCCATCTTTAAACCTATTCTTTACCCTTTATCTTTAAAATTTTCAATGTTATTGAATTTGTAATTATTAGCAGATCAATATAAATAATCTAGCTAATTAAGTATTTAAGTTACTTTGTTAGTATATAGCAATTTCTATACTTGTGAGATATACGGATTTGTTTCTTTGAGCAAGTAGGGAGTAGTTATATACAAGGTCTGTACATAGTAGTAATTCAGGAAACAACAGAATAGAAAATCTGAAACATAAATTTAGCTCAGTAATAGCATTTTACTTAAAAAATGTCACAAATAGTTGGCAACTTATGAAGTGAAAGAATAAGCCAAAATTACTGTCACACAGGGGTTTCAAGTTATTAAAATCTGACTTCTGACTTTAGTCAAACAGTACCACTTAGGTAACGCTATATAATAAAATTATTAAATGTATTGGAATCAGATAATTTTCTTATTTAGCTAGATATTGTTTCTTATAAATAAACAAAGATTTACAACTTATGCTAGATTTATCTCATTCTGAGTTATTAGTTTCGACAATTGCTGAAAATTGTCCATCAAAGATTTTTGAAGATTTAACTTTACGCAATTTGTCTCTATATAATTTTCAAGTTGAAAATCATCAATTAGGAGAAGTAATTGCTCTCAGATTAAAATCTGAACCAAAATTACCAGGGGTGATTTTAATGGAAGAAGGGTATATCTTAGGAATGATTTCCCGACAGAGATTTTTAGAACATTTAAGTCGCCCTTTTGGTAGAGAATTATTTCTTAAAAGACCTATCAAAATTTTATATCAGTATGCAAGTACGGATTTTTTGGTTATGTCTGCAGATACAACAATTGTGGAAGCAAGTAATAGAGCTTTACAAAGAATAACTGATCTAGCATACGAACCAATAGTTGTAGAAATTGAACCTCATGTTTATAGACTTTTAGATGTTCATCATTTACTAATAGCTCAATGTCAGATTCATCAATTAGCTAATAATTTACTCCAGGAACTTTATCTAAAATTAGAAACAGCTCATAAAGAATTAGAACTACAAGCTTCTTTAGATGCTTTAACTCAAGTTGCTAATAGGAGAAAGTTTGACCAACATCTAGCTCAACAATGGCTAGAACAGGCTAAACAACAAAATCCTATATCTATAATTATGGCAGATATTGATTGTTTTAAGGGTTACAATGACACTTATGGCCATCAAGCAGGAGATAAGTGTCTACAACAAGTAGCTTTGACAATAAATCAAACTGTTCAAAGAACAATTAAAGCTAATAATCAAAGTTTAGTTGCTCGTTATGGAGGTGAAGAGTTTGCTATAGTTTTACCTAATACAAATCCGACTAATGCTATTTCTATAGCGGAAGAAATTCGCTCTCAGATAAAATCATTAAATATTCTGCATCAAGCTTCTTTTGTATTAGAAAATGTAACTTTAAGTTTAGGAGTTGCTACTAGGATACCTGAATTAGGAGGTTCTATGGAAAAGTTAATTGCTGAAGCTGATCAAGCTCTTTACCAAGCTAAAGAAACAGGTCGCGATCGAGTTATTTTCAGTGAATAAATTTTTATTATAGCTCTGGTGAAAAAGATATATATTTTTGGCAAGTAGGGAACAGGAAACAGGGAACAAGTAATATGTTTCCACGAAAAAGGGATAAAAAATGTTTTTTGATGGTGATTTTTTCTTTCTTTACCTAACATAAATAAAAGGTTTATTTGTTTTTCCTAGACATCTATGTATACAAAATAGTTTAGGTGCGTATCAATATTTAATATTTTTATTTAAGTTTTGATTAACAGTAATTTTTTACAATATAGCAATTATAAATTATTGCTCGAAAATATTATAGTAATTCCCATAATGGTGAGGTACAAAACTCTAGCTTTGAGGAAAAACTCTACTGGGAATAGGGAGTAATGAAAAGATAAAAAGCTAACTGTACTTCACGAACTTGGGAAAAGCGATAGAACATTTTTAAGTAATCAAACAATTTAACTAGGGTTTGCTGAAAAAGTCGATAATGGTAGGAGTCAGGAGTCAGGAGTCAGGAGTCAGGAGAAGTGGGAATTATAGAGAA
>JBFRWR010000168.1:0-4265 GCA_051439685.1 Trichodesmium sp. | reverse complement strand
GTGTGGGGAGTGTGGGGAGTGTGGGGAGTGTGGGGAGTGTGGGGAGTGTGGGGAACTCCAATATTAAAGTCTAGTTATGAACATATATTATATAACCGGATTCTATATAACTCCGCGCCTCCGCGCCTCCTGTCTCCTGTCTCCTGTCTCCTAATCCTCACTTTTGCAAAGATACTGTTAGGGGTTCTATAGCAGATTTCACTAAGCGTGAGGTACACCTACGCGAGCAAGATGCTCGCACTGATAAAATTTAATTATCAATCTCTGTACCTCACGCTTCTTGGGAAATGCTATATTAGACTAATTCCTACTCCCTCAGAAGTTATATCAAGTTGCACTGATTAACATATAAAAAGAGTCAAGAGTCATCTTAAGATGACTTAAACTATTAGCCAAAGATTTTAATCCTTGACACTTGGCAAATCATTTTAAGGAGAGGTAATATCATGTTCCCCCTCCGGGGGAGCTACGCTAACGGTTCAATAGTTATGATTAGGATATAGATGGAAGAGATATCTCAAACCCCTGAGATTACTTCCTTCCACTCTGTTCCAGTCGCAATGACTTTATAGTTAGTGTTTATCCGAACATGATATAATTATCCATTATCCATTATCCATTAATGAACAACGCCATTTTTGTGATTGGAATATTTCCTCAAATACTATTGCCATCCCCCAAAAAATAACTTCAGGTGCATTAATAAATATCTCAGGGAATTCAGGGAATATTCCTGTAAAATGAGTTAATAAGAAGTTGCGATCGCCTCCAGTCCATACTACTTTACCGTCTGGAAATTCTTTTTGCCAAGCTACAACATAATTTTTGATACCTGCTAAAACAGTATAAATTATCCCACTTTGAATTGCTGCCTCTGTTTGTTGTGCCCACCTCGGAGGTAAATTTACAGGTATATCAATTGATGGTAACATAGCTGTTCCTTTTGCCAAGGAAGATAACTGTAACCTTAACCCAGGTAAAATAGCGCCTCCAACTATTTTTTTCTGGACATCAGCACCAGTAAAGGTAATTGCTGTACCAGCGTCTATGACTAATATCGGCCAACCAAACTTTGTACCTGCACCCAAAACAGCTAAAGCTCTATCTATTCCCAGAGTAGAATAAAGTCCTGATAATGGCAATTTATCTAGGGTAATCATATTAGACCTCGTATAACTTTGCCAAAGTCTTGTTTGTTCAGGAACTACTGATGCTATTAACAAAGGTATTTTATCATTTAAGTTTATATTTTTAGTTTCCAACATATTTTTCAGGAATTTTTCTATTGCTTTTTCCTCATTTATCTGAGATTTAATTTCCCTTTGCTGAAGATGTTCAATATCCCAGGTTTGCTGAAGTATTGCTCCAGCAAAATAACCAAAATGTAACCGAGAATTTCCGATCATTAAACCAAGCCATTGTTGATTTTCAAACATAGCAAAATTTAGTTAATTCCTAACTTTTTCTTGGAGTCCAACCCCCAAACCAAAAGTATATATAGCAACGGCTCTATCTTGCATATTAAAAACTACTTTGATTCCTGTTTGATCGGGATTCATCCATTTATAAGCAGCTTTAATTTTATCCTCTTCTTCGGTTTCATCTGGCACTACTTGTTCCCGATCAACTAAACCCTGCTGATAAGCATTAGCATTAATTGCCATCTCTTTAGCTTCTCTAGATTTTTCAAAAGTTTCAGGGTCAAATTCTGTATCTATTTCTCCTGCTCCTCTGAGGAGATTTCTAATTTGTTGATATGTCATTCCTAATTCCAATTTTTCATACTTTTCTTGTGTAATTGAATAAATTGGTTTAGGTTGATTCCAGAAAGGATTTCCAAAATTATAAGTATTCATATTCCTAGTTCTAATAGTCACTACTTTCTGATTAGAATCAAAAACCACAGTCATACTTGTACCATCAGGATTAGCCCAGTTATATGCAGTAGTATTAGCATTAGTTAAAGGATTATCTCTAGTCGGTTGTTTTATACCTCGACTACCAATAATTTTGCTCACTTCATCGTAAGTCATACCAACTTTAATATTTTCAAAATCTCTACTACTAACTACTTGAGGTTCTCGGTTAACTCCAAACCTATTAGCATTCAAATTTTGACCAGATAATTTAATTAATTTATTTTCGGAATTAAATACTGCAATTATACCTGTATTATCCTTATTAACCCAGCGATAAGCTACACCAAAGTTTTGAATTGTTGGACTATTATATTCTGTGTAAATTTCACCTTCTCTACCTAATATTTGCTTGACTTCCTGATATGTCATTCCGATTTTTAAGTTATCATAATCAGCTTCAGTAATTCGATTCGCTAAAGCGGGCTGAAACTCTAAAGGCAAAGCATATATAAAACCAGTAATAATTGTTGTTAGTAAAAGCTTTTTCATGGCAATTAATGGTAGTTCTATCAGTATTTGGTAGATTTAGTTGTTTCATTGTAGACTTAGATTAATAAAAAGTCTAATCTAGCAATCATATTTTATTCAAAAATTAATATTTTTCTGACAATTAAGAGTTGGCATTAAGGGAAAAAAGTATTTATTAGAGAAGCTAGACTTTGACAAATTTAATCAATAGATTTAATTGATAGTAACTGTGATAAAGTCAATTATTAATTATTCTTCATTGCTTATAATATTCATCTAATGA
The DNA here is from genome assembly GCA_051439685.1 of Trichodesmium sp. Lineage (GTDB taxonomy): Bacteria > Cyanobacteriota > Cyanobacteriia > Cyanobacteriales > Microcoleaceae > Trichodesmium. The sequence continues at coordinate 1,595 of JBFRWR010000168.1, read as the reverse complement.
TTGTCGATTGACTAACTTTTGCAACTGAAAAATTAACGGATAAACCCTCTCATTTTCAGAAAAAAAATGCAACTAAATTTTCTTATATTCAATTCCGTTACAGTTTAAATCAGAGGTAATTATCAATTACAAAAGAGGGAAATGAGAACAGGAAATAGGTTATTTTAGTTATCTGCAAAAGGCAGGAAACATTGATAAATTATAGATAATAATTGATTTATTTTTTAAAGATGTTTAATTATCCATTATTAATTATTTAATGATGATTTGTTAGAAGATTAAATTGTTCATAATTAATCTTATTTGACTCATATAAAGTTTGAGCAATTTCTGTCAAAGTCAATACTGAATGACCTCGATATCCAGAATTTTCCAACTTATCTTTTACTCCTCGTTCATGGTCAATAAATACCACAATATCTTCTACTTCCAATCCTACTGATTTAAGTTTTTCAGCCCCCTTTATTACACTATTGCCACTAATCATAATATCATCCACAACTACAATTTTTTCCCCAGGTTGAAAATGCCCTTCAATTAATCGGCCAGTACCATGAGCTTTTACCTCTTTTCGAGGAAATATCATCGGACGTTCTAGACGTAAAGCTAAACCTGTTGCTGTAGGTAATGAACCATAAGGAATACCTGCAATTCTATCAAATTCTAAATCTTGGAGAATCTCTCCATAAGCAGTAACAATTTTATGGAATATTTGGGGAATAGAAATGATTTTTCGTAAGTCTATATAATAGGGAAAAATAGCTCCCGATGCTTGTACATGGTCGCCAAAAATAATACAGCCAATATCATAAAGTTGTAAGATTAAATCCCGATGTGGTTCATATTGTAAAAAACCAACATCTGGCAACCATAATTCACAGGTAGGACTACCTTCAACTACTTTGATACGTTGTTCATTAATAGTATCTCTTAAACTTTCAATAGCACTCTTAGATTCTACAGTACCTAATAATTTTGGTGGAATTGGTAAGAGTAATCCTTCACCATTAATATTTAAGCCAGCAGCTAAAAGTTGAGTTAATTCTTCGGGATTAGTAATATCATTTTCTTCTGCTATATCTCCCTGAATTAATATTAGTCTTTCTGGAGCAACTTGCCTAATTTTTGCTAGCATATCTGGCATTATTCCTACTTCTAAACCTAGTTGTTCAGGAGTTGCCCATCTTTGAGCTTCTGCTACTAATTTCAGATAAAGAGGTTGCTCTTGATTAGGATATTCTTGTAATACTGCTGCTGAAGGATTTGCGGTGGCACAAAGTAGAAAGACTGCTTTACCTGGATAAAGTAAAAAAGGTGCTACTAAGTCAAGACCTGTATAGGGTGAAATTGTACAAGCATCTACTTGCCAATCTGTAAATATAGTCTGAGCAAATACTGTGCTTGTGTTTAGGTCAGCGTGTTTAGCATCTAAAATTATTGGAATTTCAGAAGGAATAGTTTTTAGGGTTTGCTGAAGTAGTTGTAAACCTGGTATGCCAAAAGATTGATAATAGCCTAAAGAAAGTTTATAAGCACATACATATTTTTCTGTTTGAGTTATTAAAAAATAGAGCCACTCCCACCAATCTTGAATT
>JBFRWR010000167.1:0-21519 GCA_051439685.1 Trichodesmium sp. | reverse complement strand
TTGATAATTACAAGATGGTTTTAACCGTTACGGAATTGAATATCGGGAAATTCAAGAGCACTTTTTTTCCCCTATCCAAGGGGAGGCTTCAAGGCGCGAATTATTTAATAATTAATAATTAATAATTAATAATTGGGTAAATGGTTCCAGGATTTATAGAACCCATTTGGGAGCTATTATTAGGAGTGTGGGGAGTGTGGGAACTGTGGAGAGATAGGGGGCTTGTATTCTACCTTTTTTCCCTATTTTATTTCTTAATTTCCTGACTCCAGAGCCAAAAACTCGCAGCTTTGTCAAGATACCAAATGGCTTCTATAACTCTCCTAACGTAATAGACTAGACCTCTTGCAAAAGTTTTAATTAAATCAATTCAAGATAAAAAATTCCATCTCCCTATTCCCTATTCCCTGAATTCTGCAAGAAGTCTACTGTTTTAATTTTTTAATTTGATTCAAAGCTTTTCGATAATGCTGTTGATTGTTTTGTTGCTGATACAACTTAGCAGCTTTTTCCAAGTTTTTGATACCTTGTTCTACATTTGCCTGCTGCTGATAAATCATACCTCGCTGGTAGTAAGCACCTGCATCATTAGGATTAATTTTCAGGACTTGACTATAGTTGCTCAGAGCTTTTTCATGCTCTCCTAAGCGCTCGTAAACAAGACCCCGATTGTAATAAATATCAGGATCATTAGGATTAAGTTCTATGGATTTGCTGTAGTCAGTCAGAGCTTTTTTGTACTCGCCCTGTTTATAATAAATAATACCCCGGTTATTGTAAACATCATCATCATCAGGATTTATTTCAATAACTTTGCTGTAGTCAGCGATCGCTTGCTCGTACTTTTCTAGATCGGAATAGATATTGCCACGGTTATAGTAAGCACTAGCATAGTTAGGATTAAGTTCAATAGCTTTGTTATAATCAGTAATAGCTTTTTCATACTTTCTTTGTTTGCGGTAAGTAAGACCCCGATTATAATAAGCACTAGCATTTTTAGAATCTATTTCAATAGCTTGAGTGAAGTCGCGAATTGCTAGTTGATACTTGTTTTGCGTTCCATAGATAATACCTCGGTTGTGATAAGGATTATCATAGTTGGGATTAAGTTCGATAGCTCGATTAAAATCAGCAATTGCCTGTTGTTCTTGATTCAGGTAAGAGTACACAAGACCTCGTTTATTGTAGACAAAAGAACAACTCACCAAACTAGAGATAGCAATAGCAGCTATACTTGATTTCAGCAAACGATAAAACACAAAATTCATCATCAACACCTTGACAAAGAAAAATATTTTAATACATTCGGACTAATAGACATCTTCAAAAATGAAAAATAAAATCAATTCTTTTTCCCCTGTTCTCTGTTCCCTGCTATAACATAAAGATTAGGTATAATAAACAGATAAAAACTACTCAAATCTCTGGCAATGAATAAATCAGGGCAAAATAGGCATATTTATCGAGATAACTCAGGGTGTGCTGAACGCATAACTATCACTCAAGGAAATATCATATTACAACAAGTAGATGCCATTGTTAATCCTACTAACAATAATCTGCGGAGTTATGGAATATGTAGTAAAATTCATCAAGCAGCAGGAGAAGCTTTAAGAACTTCCACTAGACAAATAGAATGGCTCGACACCAGTCAAGCAAAAATAACTAAAGGGTTTCAACTTCCTGCCTCATATATTATTCATACTGCTGCACCAGTTTGGGATAAAACTAACAGTAAAACCTCTAGCAAACAACTTGCCCAATGTTACTGTAACTGTCTGCAAGTGGCAGCTAGCCATAAAATTCACACCCTCGCCTTTCCCTGTATCAGCACCGGAATACGAGGTTTTCCTCAAGACTGGGCAGCTAAAATAGCCCTCACAGAAGCAGTGAAGTTTCTGCAACACCACTCCTACCCCTGGAGAATAATATTTGTTTGTTGGCAAGAAGATGACTATCAACAATATCAGCAAAACCTGCCGCATATTATGGCTTTAAATACTATCCCAGAAACTCCTGAATCCCAAATTGCCCGAAATTTAGTTGCTCAAATTAAATCAGAACATCGAGTTGCTATTATTGGCAGTACCTCATTTTGGGGGGTGACTACCGAAGTAATATGTAATGCTACTGGCAAAAGACTGGCAACATTAGCAAAGTCAGAAAATTTGGCTGTGTTAACAGGTGGAGTAAATGGGATACCTGAAGCCGTATCTCGTAGTTTCTGGCGAGAGTGCAACCAACAAAATCAACCTGCCCCAGTTTATCATATTCAGCCAGAAGGTTTGCCTTATTGGGAATATGGTACAAATATTTATGCTGGTAAAACCCTATCGGAACGCCGACAAATTTTGGCTCGGATAGCATCAATTTATCTATTAATAGAAGGTGGAGCAGGAGCGAAACAAGAGGCTGAAGTTGCTATGGATGCTGGGGCAATAGTTATTCCTGTAGGGTTAACGGGGGGGTTCGCTCAGGAACTTTATCAACAAATGTCTCGCCCTTATTATATTCCTGCTCAGTTGTGGGAAAAATTGGGAGAATATTTTTCATCAGAAAAAGTTGCCGAAGCGATCGCTGAAATTATCGAAAATATCTGGAAACGTCCCCAAGATGTGATGTTTTTTGATGGGGAGAAAAAAGTTGTGAGCGATGTAGAATTACGTTCAGGATTAGGGGTTAACTACAGAAAATTGCGAGATTTATTAGCAGCATCCGAGTGGCAAAAAGCTGACAGGGAAACCTTTCGCCTCTTTTGTGAAATAGCTCTCAGAGCAGAAGTTTACAAAGGTATTCAGGAAACTAGACAGATATTGAAGACAATAGACAAAAATCTCCAACCTGAAAGATATCAAGAATTGACTTTTCTACTACAGCATTATCAAAAGATGCTTGGTAGTATTCATCAACAGGAGTTTCCTACCTCTTCATTTTATGATTATGTTCCGGGTTGTCTGAATGGCAAATTTATTCAGAAACTACCTTTACGAGATTTGCAAACTATTGATTTACTTTGGCTCGTTTATTCTCGCGGGCGTTTTGGTTTTACGGTGCAGGAGAAAATTTGGCAAACACTATTTATTGAGGATGAGGCGACGGTAGAGGAGAATTTTCTCAGTTGTGTAGGGCGTGGTTATGGTAAAAATGGTGATGCTTATCAGGAAAGCGAAGTTAATTTTAGCCTCTCTTCTCCAGAAGGGTTGTTACCTTGGCTCAACTGGTATGATACAGAGGGTAATCTTCATGGCATAGAATGTGATGGTAAGTTAATTTATTTAATAGGTCAGTTAGCTGACAAAGGTATGATCAAACAGCTTTGGCGAAAGCAAATTGAACAGAGGTTAGTAGCGGGAGATAATGATTTTTCTAATTGTATCCTCAGTGGTTTAGATTTGCAGGATTTGAATTTTCAAGATGCCAACCTCAGAGGAGCTAACTTGAGAGGAGCTAACTGTCAGGGAGCTATTTTTACTAATACTAATCTTCAGGGAGCTGACTTAACAGGAGCAAAATTTTCCGTAGCAGCATTGCAAAAAGCAATTATTGAGCCTAGTCAAATTAGCGATCGCCAATGGTTGAAACCTTATTTGATTTTAATTGTGGATGATTCTATTATTGTGCGTCAACTTTTAAGTAGAACTTTTACTCATGTTGGTTATCAAGTAGAAATTGCTAGGGATGGAGTCGAAGCTTGGAATAAACTGCAAAATAATCTACAAGTCGATCTAATTTTATTAGATATAGAAATGCCTAATATGAATGGTTATGAGCTAACTGAAAAAATTAGAAACGAACCTAAGTTAAAGGATATTCCCATAGCTGTTCTAACTAATCGGAGTATAGCGAAAAATCAACAGAGGAAAATCCAGAAAGAATTTAATTATTGTGGTTATCTGAGCAAACCTTTTGTTGAAGAAACAGTATTAGAAATAGTCAATAATATTTTCAACAAAAACGTTAAACAAAATACTATTTTTATTGTGGATGATTCTATTACTGTCCGTGAACTTTTGAGCATGACTTTAAGTAAGGCAGGCTATCAGATAGAAACTGCTAGAGACGGATTAGACGCTTGGAATAAACTGCAAAAAAATTTACAAGTAGACTTAATTTTATTAAATATAGAAATGCCGAAAATGAATGGTTTAGAATTAGCTGAACGCTTGAGAAAAGACGCTCGTTTCCAAGATTTACCAATAATTTTCCTAAGTTCTCGCGGTTCTAGTCGCGGTCATCAAGAGGGAGGTTTACATGAAACTGTGACAAATTCTACTTATATGACAAAACCTTATCTTGAGGAAAAGTTATTAGAAGCTATCAAAAAGTTTTTATAATATACAAATAATATTATGTTCCCCTTGCAAGGGAGCGGCGCTAACGGATAATCAATGATAAAAAAGTTTTTGTTTGTAGTTGGGCTTTAGCCCTATCTATAATTTGGGGCTAGAGCAAAACTACAAGCTGTAATTATAACTATGCAACCAGATTTGATCTAACCAGTTTTACCCAAAATTTTTCAACCCAATTTAACCATGAATTTTTTTCTAAATTATCTAACAATTATTCTGACCCTATTTCTAGTACCTAACCTAGCTTTAGCAGAAACAAAAACTCTAGAAAAAACACCTAAAAATTCTCAGGTGGAAAAAACATTTCCTGCTAAATCTCCACCCGAAACAGCAGATGAAAAGTTAGCCGAAGCAGACCGACTTTACCTAGCAGGAGAAAAAGCAGCAGCCGAAAAACTTTATCGAGAAGTAAAAGAACCGTTTGATGAAGATATTGAAGCCAAAATTAATCAGTCTAAACCAATTTTTGAACCAACAAAATTACCAGAAAAAGCTCAAGAATATTGGGAACAAGTACAAAAAGGTTTAGGCAGAAATATAGAAAATCAAATATTTGTATCCTTAGAATTATTAGTTAAAGAATATCCCGAATTTATTCCAGGTCATATTCAACTGGCAGAATCTTTAATAACTTATGAACAAGAAGAATTCGCTTTAGAAGTATTAAATCAAGCATTAAGTTTATATCCCAACGAACCAGAATTAGTTAAAGCTTTAATTACCGCCCAAGCAGACCAAAAAAAATGGTTAGAAGCAGCTTTATCCGCCGAACAATTTATTTTAATAAATCCAGAACATCCCCAAACTTCAGAATTTAATAAATTAGCAGAAACCTATAGGAAAAAATTTCAATCTCAACTCAAATCAAGACTTAGAAGAAATGCAATTGCTAATGTTGTCACAGGAGCAATAGGAGTAGCTCTAACAGGAAATCCATTTGCTGCTATGAATGCAGTTCAAACAACAGCAATGATGCTCCAAGGTGAATCAAGAATTGGCAAAAATTTAGCAAAATCTGCCACACAAAGTTTACCTATGGTTGAAGACGAAGAAATTATTGAATATGTTAATAATATGGGTAAAAAACTTGCGGAAATGACAGGTAGAAATGAATTTGAATACGATTTTTATGTAATTAATGACGAAAGACTTAATGCTTTTGCTTTACCAGGAGGACAAATATTTGTTAATTTAGGAGCAATACTCAAAACAAATTCCCAAGCAGAATTAGCAGGTTTATTAGCTCACGAATTAGCTCATACTGTATTATCTCATGGCTTTAAGTTAATGTCTGAAGGCAATTTAATCGGCAGTGTAACTCAATATATTCCCTACGCTGGTCGTACAGTTGGCAGTTTAATTGTACTTAATTATAGTCGGGAGATGGAACGTCAAGCAGATGTATTAGGAACAAAAATTTTAGTATCAGCAGATTATGCCGCTGATGGATTAAGAAATCTCATGGTTACTCTCAATAAAGGCAAAGAAGACATGGGAATTATTGCCTGGTTATCTACTCATCCAGAAACAGCAAAAAGAGTACGTTATTTAGAAGAATTAATTGTTAATAGTAGTTATAATCGTTATGCTTATGAAGGAATAGTACCTCATCGTAAAATTCAGGCAAAAGCCAAAGCATTATTAGTAGAAAATAAAAAAGATTTTTCCGAAATCAAGTGATTTTTTTTTACTAAATGAATGATTTAATTATTAATTATTATGAATTTTCACCCATCCTCAAAATATGTAATTAAAGAAGTAATGCCAGAAATTCTTGAACCTTATCGGACGAAAATTGAAGCCACAATTAAACCTTATCTGGAAATTAATCTCGTAGCTAATGAAAATTTGACTTGGTGGCAAAGTAAATTTCCAGGTAGGAAAAAAAGTAAAGGAGGTTTTCCCTATTTACCAAAAGGATACGACTATCCCAAAACTCCAGAAGGCGAATATTTGCATCTGCTGGCACAAATTAATTTTGCGGAAATACCCCATCTCGAAGGTTTTCCCAAACAAGGTATTTTGCAATTTTATATTATTAATAATGATCGTTATGGTCTTCCAGATTTAAAAGATGTATTAGAGCAAAATACTTATCGCATTCTCTACTTTAAAAAACCAGATTTTAACGAAGAACATCTAACCACTGATTTTAACTTTTTGCCTGAAAAAGATGATAGTTTTTTAGAGCCATATCCAGTGCAGTGTTCAGAAATTAAATGGACTAAAGGATATGTACCTATTTCCAAGTACGATTATGATTTTTATGACCGTATTTTCTCTGAATTAATTGATAATGGAATGATTAAGGATGGAATGGAAAATTTGTATGAGGAATTAGACGAAGCTTGTGAGCGGATATTAACTGGAGCAAATTGCGATATTCAAATGGGAGGATACCGTTTTCATCTTTCAGACGATCCTCGTGATGGTTATTCTGAAAAAGACCCTTTTGACACACTGCTATTCAGCATTGGACTTGTAGAAAATGGCTCGCTTTTTTTCTATATTCAAAGTTCAGCTTTAGCTAAATGTGATTTTTCAACAGTCCTATATGCTATGGCTTGATATAATAGTATCTGTACCCCAATTAGTGGTGTGTCTGCGTAAGTCCTATTAGTAAAAAAAAGCTTTTATCTAAACCTAAAAAATAGCTAATAGCTGATAGCTAAACACTGAATAAAATTATTCTCAAGGAGTTGATAATGTCTGTAGAATTATTGCGACGACTATTTACTGTAGATCAGTATTATAAAATGCTGGAAGCAGGAGTATTTAATGAAAATGAACGAGTAGAATTAATCAGAGGAGAAATTATCAAAATGTCTCCTATGGGTTATCATCATGCAGGTCGTCTGAATCGTCTTAACGAACTGTTCTTTTTACGTTTAGCACAGACTGTTACTATCGGAATTCAAGTTCCTGTAAGATTGAATAATACTTCTGAACCACAACCAGATGTAAGTTTATTGCAACGACGGCAAGATTTTTATGAGACTCAACATCCTCAACCAGAAAATGTATTTCTCCTCATAGAAGTGTCAGATACAACAATTAAATATGACCAAGAAGTAAAAATTCCTTTATAGAACCCCTAAGCGGATCTATAAAATTAGCTGGAGAGACCGGGGGACGGGGAGATGGGGAGATGGGGAGATGGGGAGATGGGGAGATTGGGGCTATTTTTATACTTTTTTCCCTATTCTATTTCACCGAAATTCTGACTCCTGTCTCCTGTCTCCTGTCTCCTGTCTCCTGTCTCCTGTCTCCTAATCCTCACTTTTGCTCATATTCCAAATGGGTTCTATATATTATTAAGGTATCCACTCAATATGATGGGGCAGAATTACCACCAGGTTATAAAGGAGAATTTGGCCCAGAAATTAAAAGCTTAATCATATAGGTTGCGCCAACGCATTTCTAATCTGAGAAATATTCCCTCTCTGGCAACTATTATTTACGATTGCTTTTCTATTAATTCCTTTGGCTGGTCTTGGCAGCTATCATAATTGCCTTCCCCATCATATTGAGTGGATACAATATTTGTATGGATTGATTTTATGAAACATGAGCAAAATAGTGAACTAATTGCCATTATTGGCATAGAATGTAGGTTTCCCGGAGCAAATGACTACAACCAGTATTGGGAAAATTTGGAACTTGGAATAAATACTATTAGTGAAATTCCTGCCCAGAGATGGGATGTAGAAAAATATTATTCTCCTAACCCTCAAACACCCAATAAAACTATTAGTAAATGGGCAGGATTAATAGAAGGTATAGACCAGTTTGATGCTCAATTCTTCAGTATCTCCCCCAGAGAAGCAACAAGAATAGATCCTCAACAGAGAATCATGCTGGAGTTGAGTTGGTCTTGTATAGAAGATGCAGGATATTTACCATCAGAACTATCAGGAAGTCAAGTAGGAGTATTTATTGGTGCTTGTAACTACGACTACGATCAGTTGCAACACCAAAACGAAAACATTGAAGGACATACCGCCACAGGAAGTTACACCTGCATCATTCCCAATAGAATATCCTACTTTTTTAACTTTCACGGTCCTAGTCTCCCAGTAGACACAGCCTGCTCTAGCTCCCTAGTAGCAATCCATCAAGCAGTCAATTCCATCAAAGAAAAAGAATGTGAGATGGCACTTGTAGGTGGAATAAATGTATTATCTACACCTACCAGTTATATATCCTTTAGTCAACTAGGAATGTTGTCTCCAAATGGACAATGTAAAACCTTTGACAGTCGAGCAGATGGTTATGTAAGAGGAGAAGGAGCAGGAGTAGTCTTATTAAAACCCTTAGCCAAAGCACTTTCAGATGGAGATAGAATCTACGGTGTAATCAAAGGAAGTGCGGTAAATCATGGAGGCCACGCCAGAACATTAACCTCTCCAAACGTTTATGCTCAAGCTCAAGTATTGCGAAGTGCCTATACACAAGCAAATATTGCCCCTAATACAATTTCCTATATAGAAACTCATGGTACAGGAACACCCTTGGGAGACCCTATAGAAATAAATGGTCTCAAACGCAGCTTTAAACAATTGCATCAACAATATGAAGTACCATTGACAGAAAAACCCTATTGTGGTTTAGGAGCAGTCAAAACAAATATAGGGCACTTAGAAGCAGCAGCAGGAATTGCAGGAGTCATCAAAGTATTGTTAGCAATAAAACACAAAAAATTACCAAAAATAGCCAACTTTGAGCAGTTAAACCCCCGCATAGAATTAAAAGATAGTCCATTTTATATAGTTAGTGAAACTCAAGAATGGCAACAGTTACAGACAGAAACAGGAGAGATAATTCCCCGACGGGTAGGGGTTAGTTCATTTGGTTTTGGAGGAGTTAATGCTCATGTGGTGTTGGAAGAACCACCAGGACAAGTTAAAAGCGCGAAGAGTTGCGCAGGAAGTGAAGTAATCTCAGAATTTCAAGTCAAAAGTGAAGAGAAGAAAAAACGTCCGCTACAAATTTTAACTCTTTCAGCTCAAACAGAGAAAGCGCTGAGAGAACTAGCCAAAAAATATGAGACATATCTACACTCAGACGCTGAAGCATCAATACAAGACATTTGCTGGAGTGCCAATACAGGACGTACAGATTTTGTAGAAAGACTGGCAGTAGTAGCGAAGTCCAAAGATGAATTAGAGGAAAAATTAGCAGAATTTCTTAATGATAATCAGACAAACACAGTGGTAAGAGGAGAAGCAGAAAGTCAGGAGAAGAAGATTGCTTTTCTGTTCACTGGCCAGGGGTCTCAATATGTAGATATGGGACGACAATTATATGAGACTCAGCCCACATTTAAAAAAATTATAGACCAATGCAATGAAATTCTGAAAGAATATCTAGAACAGCCACTATTAGAAATTCTATATCCTAAAAATGCACAAAAGTCAAGTTATTCTCTCATAGACCAAACTGCCTATACCCAACCAGCGCTATTTGCCCTTGAATATACCCTAGCGAAATTATGGGAATCATGGGGAGTTAAACCCAATGTGGTGATGGGTCATAGTGTAGGCACATATGTGGCTGCTTGCATTGCAGGAGTATTCAGTTTAGAAGATGGTCTGAAATTAATCGCGATGCGGGGACGGTTGATGCAACAGTTGCCCCTCGGTGGTGGGATGGTGTCAGTAATGGCCTCAGAATCTCAGGTAAAAGAGACCTTACTTGCCGATAGTTCGCGAGTGGCGATCGCAGCAATTAATGGACCGGAAAGTATAGTGATTTCTGGAGAGAGTGGAGCGCTCGCCAGTATTTGTAGTAAATTAGAAGCAATGGGAGTTAAGCTCAAGCAGCTACAGGTCTCTCATGCTTTTCATTCTCCTTTAATGGAGCCAATGTTGGCAGAATTTGAAACAGTAGCCAAACAAGTAACCTATAGTCAGCCTAAAATACCACTGATATCTAATGTCACTGGTGAAAAAGTAGGTGGAGAAATTACTACTGCCAAATATTGGGTGGATCATGTTCGACAACCAGTAAGATTTGCCCAGAGTATGAAAACTCTAGAAGAGCAAGGATATGAATTATTCTTAGAAATTGGACCTAAGCCAATATTGTTAGGGATGGGAAGGCAGTGTGTACCAGAAGGTGTATGGTTGCCCTCACTGCGCCCACCTAAAGCAGAATGGCAACAAATATTAGAGAGTTTGGGGCAGTTGTATGTCAAAGGGATCAAAGTGAATTGGTCAGGATTTGACAAAGATTATGCTCGTCAGAAAGTAGCATTACCTACTTATCCATTTCAGAGAAAAAGATATTGGCTTGATATTCAAAAAAATGGATACAAAAAAGTAGGCTCACTATCCACCATAAATTACCACAGTCAACTTATAAATTCTCTGAGTGAGGAGAAACCAAGAAACTCAGAACAACAAAGCTTAATTCTTGAGGAAAAAGATAAGTTTATGATGACAAAAGGACCAGTAAAAATGCCCAGGCGAGTAAAGAAAATTATTACAGAAATTAGTGAAATTATCGCCCAGGAATTGGGATTTGAGCAATCCTCTCAAGTAGATACTCATCGTAATTTGCTGGAAATGGGGGCAGATTCACTAACTTTGATGGCAGCAGGAAGAAAAGTAGAAAAAAACTATGGGATAAATATTACAATCCGCCAATTTTTTGAAGAACTAACAACCGTAGATGCTTTGGCAAAATATATAGATGAACACTTATCGCCAGAATGGGGCAAAGAGGAAACTGGTGAATCGGAATACCTACAGCAAACACCAAAGCTAGCAGAAATGTCACCGCCACCAACTATTGAGAATAACATAGAATTTACTCCTGTTAAGCCAGAAATACCAGGAGACTCGACTGCTCTAGAAAGAATTATGCAGCAGCAACTTCAGGTAATGTCCCAGATTATGTCCCAGCAGTTAGAGGTTTTGCAGGGAAAGGTCAGCGATACAAACCAGATTTCTGTCCCAAATAATGGACAGTCTCATCAGAGATTTGACAGAGAATCTTCTGCTCCTACAATAGAAGAGTTGACTAAGCCATCTGTTCAATTTAGTCAAGAGGTTTCAAGGGTCAGTTTTGGTCAGTTATCACCTAGTGATTATTTAAGGACACCAGTAGAAATTGAACAAAAACTCAATAAAATTATTCCAGAATTAATAGTTCAGGCAGATTTGGAGAGTTACGGGAAAATACCAACTGAGTTAGAAAATTTAAGTGTAGATTATATTGTACAGGCTTTTAAAGAAATGGGTTGGTCTTACCAACCAGGAGAAAGTTTTTCTACAGCATCAGTCGTCCAAAGTTTAGGTGTAGTTAGTGACCAGCAGCGATTGTTCAAACGTCTGTTAGAGATACTAGCAGAAGTAGGAATCTTGCGGTATACCCCAAAGCAGTGGCAAATGGTGCAAACTCTAGAGGGAGCTAACCCAGAAGAGAAAAGTCAGAAGTTGTTGAGTCAATATCCCAATGCTCAAGCTGAACTTACCCTACTTCATTGTTGTGCTTCCCGACTGAGTGGGGTACTGCAAGGTAAATTAAATCCATTGCAACTGGTTTTTCCAGAAGGAGATTTAACTGCTGCAACTAAACTATATCAAGAATCTCCTCCATCTCAGGTGATGAATAATATTGTTCAAGGGGCGATCGCTACAGCTATAGAGAAGTTACCAGCAAATCATGGAGTCAGATTATTAGAGATAGGTGCAGGTACTGGAGGAACTACAAGTTATATTCTGCCTCATCTTAATCCCAATCAAAGCGAATATGTATTTACGGATATAGGAGGATTTTTTAACATCAGAGCTAAAGAAAAATTCCGAGATTATTCTTATATACGTTATCAAACTCTAGATATTGAAAAAAACCCAACAAATCAAGGATTTGAGTCTCACAGCTACGATGTGATTATTGCGGCTAATGTGCTTCATGCAACTATTTCGATGAGTGAGACTTTATCCCATGTGCAGCAACTATTAGCACCAGGGGGAATGTTAGTGTTGTGGGAAAAGACGAGTCCTCAGAGATGGTTAGATTTAATCTTTGGGTTATTAGGTGGATGGCAGAGATTCAATGATTTAGACTTACGCCCTGATTCACCTTTACTAAGTCGCTCCAAGTGGGAGCAGTTACTAAGTGAAAGTGGTTTTGCTGAAGTTGTCACTGTTCCTAAAACTGGGGGAATATCAACAGCTTTATCTAAAGAAGCAGTGATTATTGCTCAAACAGAGTCAAATCAAATCAAGGAAAAAATCTCTGGGACAAATACTTCCAGGAAAGTAGCCTTGAACAAACGTAAAGCAGCTTTGAACAAACAGCAACAGAGCTACTTAGATGAATTTATTACTACTTACACAAGGAAAACTCAAAAATCTCAAGAAACTGCCCAATGTTATCGTCCAGTCCTGGCTGATAAAAGAGCTACAGCCAGATGGATAATGGAACTAAAAGAGATGAGATATCCTATAGTCGGAGAATCAGGTAATGGGTCTAGGATTTGGGACATTGACGGCAATGAGTATATAGACATCTCCTTGGGATTTGGCGTACATCTGTTTGGTCATAAGCCACAATTTATCACCGAAGCTATTCAAAATTGGTTAAGTCAAGGGGTACAAGTTGGCCCGCAAGCAAAATTTGTAGGGGAAGTAGCCCAGTTAATTCAAGAACTCACAGGTATGGAGCGAGTTGCATTCTGTAACTCCGGTACAGAAGCAATGATGACAGCAGTACGTTTAGCACGTCTAACTACGGGTCGAGATCAGATTGTTATGTTTACTAACTCTTATCACGGTCATTCAGATGGAGTGTTAGCCGTTGCGCCGACTAATCTAGACAACAATCATCAAGCTGTTCCTGTATCACCAGGGGTATTGCAAAATATGGTTGATGATGTTATTGTCCTAGATTATGGAGCGAGTAAATCTCTAGATATTATTAGAGCTAATGGCCAAGAAATAGCTGCTGTTTTAGTAGAACCAGTACAAAGTCGCCGACTAAGTTTACAACCAAAAGAGTTTCTTCAGGAACTAAGACAGTTGACTAAACAAGCAGGTATTGCTCTAGTTTTTGATGAGGTAATTACTGGCTTTCGTATTCATCCAGGAGGGGCGCAGGCTTGGTTTGGTATTGAAGCAGACATTGTTGCCTATGGTAAGTGTGTCGGTGGTGGTGTCCCAATAGGAATTATTGCTGGTAAAGGTGAGTATATGGACGGCCTTGATGGTGGCCAGTGGAACTACGGAGATGATTCCTATCCTAAGAAACTACAGACATTCTTTGGTGGTACTTTCAACAAAAATCCTTTAGCGATGGCTACAGCAAAAGCGGTGCTGGAGCATTTGCAAAGGGAAGGACCATTACTACAAGAAAATCTTAATCAGCGTACTTCAAAGCTTGTAGAAAGACTAAATACTTATTTTAAACAAGAAGATGTACCAGTTAAGGTGATATATTTTGCATCTCTATTTCAATTTGTTGCATCAGATAATGAGAGCTATATATTTCAAGCAATAGAGGTGGAAATACTGATTCATCACCTAATAAAAAAAGGTCTTTATATATGGGAAGGTAGAATTTGTTTTCTTTCTACAGCTCATACAGAGCAAGATATTGATGATATTATTTCTGCTGTCAAACAGAGCGTATCAGAAATGCGTCAGGGCGGTTTTTTCGAGAATAAAAATAATCAGTCAATAGCTGAAACAAATGTCAAAAAAATTGAGCGAGTCAGAGGTGCATTATGAATAATTTAGTAGAGTTTTTGCAGGATATTTACGCTCAAGGTTGGCAACTTTGGAGTGAAAATGGGCAATTATGCTACGATGCTCCCAAGAATAATTCAACAGATTCAATATTAGGGACACTGAAGCAGCACAAAACGGAAATTTTACAGTTGCTGGCCCAAATTGAATTTCAGGAAACTCCAAAGGGGAGACCAGTAATTGTGCCTCTGACTGAAGCTCAAAAACAATTTTGGTTTTTAGACCAACTTGAGGAAAATAGTAGACAAGCTTATATTGACCAAGTGTGTCTAAATTTGGAGGGAAGATTTAATATCAATGCAATGGAGCAAGCAATCAAAAAGATTGTAAAACGTCATGAAGCTCTACGGACAAGAATATCTTCTGAGGGAGATTTTCAGGAAGTTTTACCGGAGGTAAAAATCCAGGTTCCCTTGATTGATTTCTCAAGTTTGTCAGATAGCGATCGCGAATCTAAAATAACTGAATGGTTAGAGGGAGAGATTCAAAAACCTTTTGATCTGAGTCAAGCACCTCTATTGCGAGCTTATATTCTGAAAATAGAAGAAAAATTACATCGGTTAGTATTAAGAATTCATCATATTATTAATGATGGTTTGTCTACAGAAATAATTCTCAAAGAGATAGTAACTTTTTATGGAGCTGAATGTGAAGAAAAAGTATGTCAACTAGAGCCACCGATGCAATTTAGGGAATATGTAGAGTGGCAAAACAACATTAGCAAAACAGAGGAAATGGCAGTAAGTGAATCTTACTGGTTAGATAAATTTTCTACCTCAATTCCTATTCTGAATTTACCAACAGATCGCCCACGTCCGTCAATAATAACTTATAGAGGTAGTAGGCAAACTCTCAAGTTAGATGGTAACTTTTTTGCAGGAATAAAAACAGTTAGTAGACAGAAGGGTTGTACTTTGTTTATGACTCTGCTAGCAACTTATAAAATTTTACTAAGCAAACTGACAGGTGATGAGGAAATTATAGTAGGTACTGCCGCCAGGGGGCGTGGTTTGGAAGGCAGTCAAAATATGATAGGCTATTGTAATAATGTGTTGCCCATTCGGAGTAGTATTGATGAGTCTCTATCCTTCTCAGAATTTTTAATAAGAACAAGGAGTATTTTATTAAATGATTATCAAAATCAAGATTATCCATTCCCGAAATTACTAACTAAACTTAATCTGGAAAGAGACCCAAGTAGACCTATTTTGGTATCAACTTTATTTAACTTAGACAGAATTTGGGCTTTGCCAAATATATCAGGATTGAAAACCAGGTTGATACCTATTCCTAAAAAATTTGTTCCTTACGATATTGTTCTAGATATTACGGAAACAGAAAATGAATTGTTATTCAATTTAGATTACAATTTGGATTTATTTGATGATACTACGATCAAACGTTGGTTGATTCATTTTGAAACTTTGTTAGCAGCTATTATTTCAGATCCAGAACAAAAAATTGCTCAACTGTCACTATTAACAACAGCAGAAAAACAACAATTATTAGAATTTTGTGGGGATCAAAACAACCGTATTCCTACGGTTTGGTTAGATAATAATTCACCTATTTATATCCTAGATGCTTACCAACAAATGGTTCCTCCTGGAGTCGAAGGAGAAATATATATTTCTACATCCCTTCTTTCCCAAGATTCCAGAGATATCTATCAACACCCTCAACTAGGTCTGTTACATAAAACCCAACAATGGGGACGTAGACTGCAAAACGGGTTGATAGAATGGAAAGGTGACATCACGAGAATTAGAAAAGTTAAAGGCAACAGAATTAATCTACAAGAAATTGAAGTTGTCTTGCGCTCGCATCCTGAAGTCAAAGACTGCTATATATTAGTGCGCAACCAACAGATAATAGCTTATCTAGAAGTATCAAAAGCTATATCTCCTGAATTGCTCCGAACTGAGGTAAAACATCTGTTACCAGGTCGCCATCTGCAACCAGATGCTTATGTACAAGTATCAACATTACCTTTAACAGCATCAGGAAAAATAGACGAAAAAGCTTTAGAGTCTTTAGAAGTAATAGACTCCAACTTAATAGAAAGTTGGGAAGAAAAACTTCAGTCGCATCCACAAATAAAACAAGCAGCAGTAGTAGTAGAACCAAAGCAAGGCAAAGTATCTCCACCATTTCATATATTAGACCTAATTCCCGAAACCATAACTACAATAGAACCATCAGTAACCACAGCAGCAGTTCCATTGATAGTAGAGGAGGGAACCCCATCAGAAGAGTTAACAATAGCTATACCAGCATTGAGTGATGGGGGTCAGTTAATTCTTTCAGATAATGGACCACAAACTCTAGCAGAAGCTCTACAAAGAGCAGCCCAACAGGATTCAGACAGGGGATTGATTTATATTAACTCTGATGGTTTAGAGTCAATTCAATCCTATGCAGACTTACTTAGAGACGCAGAAAAGATTTTAGCAGGATTGAGAAAAATCGGTCTTCAACCCCAAGACAAAGTAATTTTTCAACTCCCCAAAAATCAAGATTTTATCAGCGCGTTTTGGGGGTGTGTATTAGGAGGATTTATACCAGTACCAGTATCAATTGCCCGTAGTTATGACCAACCAAACACCACTCTGAGTAAATTACAAAATAGCTGGCAGATATTGGGCAAACCATTGGTATTGACAGATAGTCAGTTAGCACCAAAAATTCAGAAATTGTTTCAAGGATGGAATTTAGAAGACTTGAAACTAGAAACACTGGAAACTTTGCCCAAGTGTGAGCCAGATCATAATTGGTACAAAAGTAAGCCAGAAAATTTAGCCGTATTGCTGCTAACTTCCGGTAGTACAGGAATACCCAAAGCAGTGATGCAAAGTCATCGCAGTTTGTTGAGTCGTAGTGCTGCGACTTCCCAAATGAACAACTTTACATCTGAAGATATTTCCTTAAACTGGTTTCCCCTAGACCATGTAGGAGGAATAGTCATGTTTCATCTGAGGGATGTTTATTTAGGATGTCAACAAATTCAAGCTCCAATAGAAGTTGTATTGCAAGCACCCACAAAGTGGTTAGATTGGATTTCTCAGTATGGAGTGACGATAACTTGGGCACCAAATTTTGCTTATGGATTAGTTGTTGAGCAAATCGAAAAACTCTCAAAACAGGTAAAAACAGTAGAGCAAAAATGGAATTTATCTTCCCTCAAATTTCTCCTGAATGGAGGGGAGGCGATCGCTGCCAAAAGCGCCAGAAGATTTTTAGAATTACTGATTCCCTATCATCTACCAGCTCAAGCAATGCACCCTGCTTGGGGAATGTCGGAGACATCTTCAGGGGTCGCATACTCTCATAACTTTTTATTAGAGTTAACAACAAATGAGCAAAAATTTGTGGAAGTAGGTGCTCCTACACCTGGAACAAAAATCAGAATTGTAGATAATCAAGATAAATTAGTAGGAGAAAGTGAAATTGGCAGCGTACAAATACAAGGAGTATCGGTAACATCTGGTTATTATCAAAATCCAGAGGCAACAAAGGAAGCTTTGACAAAAGATGGCTGGTTTAATACAGGAGATTTAGGATTTCTCCAAGCTGGGAAATTAACGATTACTGGACGACAAAAAGATGTTATTATTATCAACGGTTTGAATTATTACAGTCATGAAATAGAAGCAGTTGTAGAAGAATTAGCAGGAATAGAAGTTTCTTATACAGCAGCTTGTGCTATTCGAGGATATCAAGAGGATACAGATAAATTAGCTATATTTTTCAGCACTCAAAAAACAGAAGATAATGATTTGATAGAGCTGCTCCCAGAAATTCGCTCAGTTGTAGTAAAATCTATTGGTATTAATCCAGATTATCTGATCCCTGTAGAGCCAGAAAAAATTCCTAAAACAGCTATCGGGAAAATTCAGCGTACACAATTAAAACAACGTTTTGAAGCTGGTGAGTTTCAGTCTATCCAGAAGCGAGTTGATATATTACAAAAAAATCATAACACAATCCCAAGATGGTTTTATCGCTCAGTTTGGCGACAGAAAGAACTAACATTTGGTAAATATCCGACTGATACAGGAATTACTCTTATTTTTGTAGATGCTTTAGGATTAGGTAATTTGTTGTGGGATAAATTACAGCAAAACGATCAATATTGTCTGAAAATTGAGGCAAGTTCAGAGTTCAAAAAAATCAATGAAAATCACTATTTAATTTCACCAGATAATCCACAACATTATCAACAATTACTGGAATCAATAACAGCTATAAAACTACCAATCATCAGGATAATTCACCTGTTTGAATATCAGGAATATACAGAAGAAATAGTTGAAATAGAAAGCAGAGAAAAGTTAAGTTATCAGGGATTTTTTAGTTTATTTAATTTGATTAAAACCTTAGAACAATTTCAAGGTAGACAACATCAGGTACAGTTATTATATGTCAGCAGCTACAGTCAATTAATACTAGAAACAGACAAAATCGCTTGTGAAAAAGCTACGGTATTAGGGTTACTCAAAACTATTCCCCAAGAAATGCCGTGGTTAAACTGTCGTCACCTTGATTTATCGATCGCCGATGTGGAAATAAATAGCAGTTATATTTGGCAAGAGTTGTTTAATGTTTCCCCAGAATTAGAAATAGCATATCGAGAGGAAAAACGCTTAGTCTGTGGTATAGAAACAGTAAATCTGGCATTAACACCTCAACAGAAATTACCTTTTAAACAAGGTGGTACTTATCTACTGAGTGGGGGTTTAGGAGGAATAGGTAGAGAAATTGCCAAATATCTCTTAGAGAATTATCAGGCCAAACTAATATTAGTAGGTAGAACACCTCTATCGGCATCAAATTCAGACAAAATGTCGGTATATCAACAGTTGCAAAAATTGGGCACAGTCACTTATGAAGTAGTAGATATTTGTAATTTAGAGCAGTTACAACAAGTAGTAAAGGAAGCGGTATCAGAATGGGGAGGAAAATTAGATGGAGTGATTCATTTAGCAGGAGTTTTCCATGAGCAACTGCTATTGACAGAAACTCAAGAAAGTGTGGCCAGGGTGTTGCGCCCGAAAGTTCTAGGAAGTTGGGTGCTGCATCAATTATTGAAAGATAATGCGGATGGTTTGTTTATTCATTTTGCATCAGTGAATGGTTTCTTTGGGGGGATGAGTGTGGGTGCTTATGCAGCAGCTAATAGTTTTCAAATGGCTTTCTGTAATTACCAAAAAGCTCATAGTAATCTGCGCAGCTATTGTTTAGCATGGAGTATGTGGGATGAAACAGGTATGAGTCAGGGTTATCAGATGAAGGAATTGAGTCAAGCGAAGGGTTACTATAGTATTTCGCCATTACAAGGGATGTATTCTCTATTAGCAGCTTTGTGTTATGGTGAAAATAATTTACTGGTGGGTTTGGATGGTAGTAAACCTCTGATTCAAGGTTATGGAGGGGAATGTGATAGTTTACAAAAATTAACGGGGTATTTGACAACGAACAATAATAAGATACAATTATCAAAGTGGTTGGTACGCGATCGCTTTGGTTTGCCCACTCATTGTCAGTTGGTCCAAATCGAACAAATACCTCTGACTGAAACTGGAGAGATTGACCGAAGTCAGTTGATGGGTAGTGGAGTTGGTCAACGAACGAAACCCAGGAATGAGACAGAGCGTCAACTTGTACTTATTTTCCAGGAGGTACTGGGAATATCTAGTGTGGGTGTCCACGACAATTTTTTTGAGTTAAAAGGTGATTCCCTGAAGATGACTCAAGTAGTGTCCCGGGTGCGAGAAACTTTTAACGTGGAGTTGCCTTTAAGTAGATTGTTTGAAAGTCCGACTGTAGATCAATTAAGTAGTTCCATTGATGGCAATGGTAATTTATCTTTAGCTGAACAACTACAAAATGTTTCTAATGAGCAAGAAAACTGGGAGGAAATTGAACTGTGAAAACATTAGAAAAGTTTTTATCAGAGTTGGCTAATCGAGATGTCAAATTATGGCTTGAGGATGGACGCTTGCGTTGTAAAGCTCCAGAGGGAGTTTTGACATCAGATATACGCACTCAGTTAACTGAGTATAAGCAAGAGATTATCAATTTTTTGGAGAGGTCTAATCAAGAGAAAAATATTAAGCAACACCCAATTAAGCCAATTGAAAGAAATGGTAATTATCAGCCATTATCTTTTGCTCAACAACGATTGTGGTGGCAAGAAAAACTTGGTATTCTTAGTCATGCTTATAACGTACCATTGACACTACATCTAAAAGGTCAACTACAGCCAGTAGCTTTACAGCATAGCCTTAACCAGTTGATTGTTCGTCACGAAACTCTCAGAACTACATTTAAGGAAATAAATGATACACCTGTACAGGTAATCCAATCTCCATTTGAGTTAGAACTTCCAGAAATAGAATTGAGTGGGTTAACACCATCTCAACAAAAAAATCAACTCCAACAGTTACTCCAACAGGAAAATCAGCAACAGTTTAATCTAGAACAAGAACCACCAATACGAGGGAAATTGTTCAAGTTAGCAGAAAAGGAGCATATCCTGCTAGTGATGTTACATCACATTGCCACAGATGGCTGGTCGGTAGGAATATTTGCTCAAGAACTTGCGGCTTTTTACCAAGGGATAGTTACAGGTAAACCTTCCCAACTGCCTGAATTGCCAGTGCAGTATGTAGATTTTGCAGTATGGCAACGGCAGTGGTTGCAAGGAACGACTATCCAGAGACAAATAGATTACTGGAAGGAAAAACTTAAGGAACTACCACAACTGCAACTGCCTACAGACTATTCCCGACCTGCCAGAGAAACTTTTCGAGGTGGGGAAAAAACCTTTAGCTTATCAGCAGCACTAACAGCAAAATTGGACAGACTCAGCCAACAGCATGGTTTTACCATGTTCATAACTCTGTTAGCAGGGTTTAAAGTATTACTCTATCGTTACAGTGGTCAACAGGGTATTACAGTGGGGTCTCCCATAGCTAACCGTAACCGTAGAGAAATAGAAGGGTTAATTGGTTTTTTTGTTAACTCCCTGGTAATGTACACAGAAATTGAGGGGGAAGCAAGTTTTTTAGAAGTATTAAACAAAGTACGACAAACAGCAATAGAGGCTTATGCTCACCAAGACATACCTTTTGAAAAATTGGTAGAAGAATTACAACCACAACGTTCTTTGCAGCATCATCCTCTATTTCAAGTAATGTTTGCTGTCCATCAAACTAATTCATTTGTATCAAGTTTTAGTCTGCCGAATTTAGAGATGAGTTTATCTCCAGTGCCAGAAGTGGAGATGACGGTAAGAATGGACTTAGAATTACATTTATGGCCAGAAGGAGAGGAAATCAAAGCATTCTGCGCCTATAACCGAGACTTATTTGAGGCGGAAACAATAAGTAGGATGCTGTCACATTACGAAAACATAT
>JBFRWR010000166.1:0-10424 GCA_051439685.1 Trichodesmium sp. | reverse complement strand
ATTTGTAATTGGAATGATTATGATACTTAACCGTAAGCTATATAGGGCTTACAATAGAGTGCGTGATGATAATTTCTCTTTAAATGGTTTATTAGGATTTGATTTACATGGTCGTACAGTTGGAATTATCGGAACTGGTAAAATAGGTGTGATTGTTGCTCAGATTTTACATGGTTTTGGTTGTCATCTAGTTGGATACGATCCTTATCCTAATCCTAAATTTGCAGAAATTGGTGATGCTCGTTATGTGGATTTACCTGAATTATTGGCAAGCTCTGATATTATTTCGTTGCATTGTCCTCTAACACCAGAGAATCATCATTTAATTAATGCTAAAACTATCGCTCAAATGAAACCAGGAGTGATGTTAATTAATACCAGTCGCGGTCAATTAATTGATACAAAATCTGCTATTGAAGGAATCAAATCTGGAATCATTGGTTATTTTGGCATTGATGTTTATGAACAAGAAGAGAGTATTTTCTTTAAAGATTTATCTGACACAATTATTCAGGATGATACCTTTCAATTATTACAATCTTTCCCTAATGTTGTGATTACTTCTCATCAAGCATTTTTTACGAGGGAAGCAATGAATGATATTGCAACTACAACTATTTCCAATATTACTGATTTTGCACAGGGAAATTCTCTGAAAAATGAGGTAAAAGTTGTGGTTTAGGAAATAATAAATTACGAGCAAGCTACTCTTACTATTCCCTTGAGAAAAAAAAATTATACTATGCTTTGAATTGGAGAATATACAGCATATTTCGGACTAATGATCTACAAATTTAAACAGGCAAGATGCCTGTGCTACAAGCATCTTACCTGTTAACTGCTTACCTCACGGGCAAAGGTAAATGCTATAATTTTAAGTTAAGGTGACAAACCAACGACCTTCTTCAGATTTATACAACTTCAGTGAACTACATAACTCCAAAAATTTAGGAAAACTTTTACTAGGTTGAAACCTTCTAATAGCTTTTGTAATTGGTTGACCATATAACCGATTAAACTCACTACCAATATTAGAAATAGAAATATAACTGCCTGGGGATTTTGCAGTTAAATCCCAGACAATTTTCTCTAATACTTTTTCCATTACTCTCTGAGAAGTAATTTCAGAAATATTTGTAATATTTAGCTCTGTTTCAACTTCATTTTTAGCAGCAGTTAATTCTTTTTTCTCTGGTTTAAACAAATTAAAAATACTAACATAGGTTTGGGATTTTTCCGAAGGTTTATGAATAGCAAAATAGGCTGGGTAATTGACAAATATTTCCTTTGAATTTTGCTCAGGAAAATAATTTATAACTACATCTTTGAGATTCATATTATAAGTTTCTTTATACAAAGCAGAAATTCGCGAAAATTTAATCCATTGTAGCCCTGTTTTTTTTGTTTCTCCTCTGATTAATTCTTGTAACTGAATAATAAAGTTATCAATAGTAGGAATATCTGGAACTGATAGAGCATATATTTGTGATTCCCCACTTTGACTATTGATAACAGTAATTTGATTTTTATATTTCCGCACCTGATATACTGTTAATCCATGAGATTTTAGAGTAGTACCAAGATGAGTTAATCCTCGATCAGAAGAACAAACTAAAACTTCTTTAGCCTTGGGATAATTAACAAATATAGAAGCTCCTACTGTTGCCATTTTTAAATCAGCACTATCTTTACCTCGGGGAACATGAATTAATTGATAACCACGTTGATGAAATTCTTCATCTTTTTTTCCCATACTTCGCCAGTTAGCAAAAGCAACTTTAATTTGAATTGGATAATTACAGATATCTACAAGGATTTTTTCAGTCTCAGGATCGAGTGGTAAATTTTCAACATCTAATAGCAAAATAGCAATACCTGTATCTGTTAATTTCGCTCCATTTGTGGAGAAATTAGGAGCTTGATAATTAATAATTTTGTCTGATGAAACTATATCTATTTGCGGGTAAATATATCGGTTTATCTCAGCAATTAAATTATTATATTGAGTTGAATTAATAAACTCTGGAGTAAAAAGAATTTGTAGATAATTTTTAACTTTGAGACTCAAAATCTCTTTACTTTTAACAGGAGAAAGCCCTGTTGTCAACTTGTCAATCAAATGAGATTGGTATTTGGAATCACCCCAAGGAATACTTCTATATTTTGTATTTATCCATTCGGGATGTTGCTGTTGAATAGAAACAATAGTTTGATAAATATAATGGCTGATGGCGTTAATGATAGTAAGATTATTTGTCATCAGCAAAGCAGAATTATCTGACATAACTCATAAAGTGATTAATGGCGACTCAATTCTGGAGGATCCAAAGTTAACTTGGATAGATCATTTTGAGACCTATATACTATGTATAGCAACAGACAGGTAAGGCGCGGACATGATATAATTATCGATCTTAGACTAGGTAATATTTTACCCACTATTCCCTGTTCCCTGCTATGTATTTCAATCCTATCAGAAAAAAGTATGATTGTGGACATACAAACTGTCTTATATCATGTCTCTTTGAATAACCACAATCAAAAATTTAAGGAGCAGGGAGCAGGGAGTAGGGAGTAAGGAGGATGGTAGGGACGTTGCATGCAACGTCCCTAGATTGCGGTGAATTAATGTTACTTGATATTAGAGGTTTTCCCCGATCTGAATTGGAATATCAATGATAAACTCTGTACCTTTCCCCAGTTCAGAAATACATTGCAATTGTCCTTGATGTTGCTCAGTAATAATTTGATAACTAATTGATAGGCCCAGTCCTGTTCCTTGGCCTACTGGTTTAGTCGTAAAGAATGGATCGTAGACTTGTTTACGAATACTGTCGCTCATTCCTGGCCCATTGTCTATAATCCGAATCCTAACTGTTTTTGCATCTCTAATTTCAGTAGTAATACTAATTGTGGGGTTCTTATTTTTATCTATTGTTCCTAGAGCATCAATTGCATTACTGATAATATGCAAAAATACTTGATTAAGTTGACTTGCATAACAAGTGATCAGAGGTAGTTTCCCATAATTTTTGACTAGAACTATTTCGGAACTTTTTTCTCCTGCTTTGAGGCGATGCTGTAAAATCATTAAAGTATTGTCTAATCCTTCATGGATATCTACCCGTTTCATTTTTGCTTGATCGAGACGGGAGAAGTTTCGCAAACCCAGAATAATCTTACTGATGCGATCGCCTCCATTAGCCATTGAGTTTAAGATTTTTTCTAAGTCATCACACACAAAATCTAGATCGAGTTCCTCTTCAAGTTCTTTTATTTTCTCTTGTATGGCTAAACTGGGTGCAGCAGAGTTTTGTTTATATAGTTCTAGTAGCTCAAGTAACCCGTGAAAGTATTCGCGAGCATGACTAATATTACCAGTAATAAAATTGATGGGATTATTGATTTCATGGGCAATTCCTGCTATCATTCTGCCTAAACTAGACATTTTTTCTGTTTGAATTAACTGAGTTTGGGTATGTTGTAGTTGGATTAAAGTTTGTTGTAGGTCTTGGTTTTTCTCCTGAAGTTCCTGAGTTCTTTGTTTTACTTGAGCTTCTAAGTTTTGATTGTAGTTGGCAAGTTGCTGATAAAGTCGAGCATTTTCAATAGAAATAGCTGCCTGAACAGTTAAAAGATTGAGAATTTCAATGCGCTCTGGAGTGAATGCTTCCGAAGTTAAGCTGTTTTCGAGGTAGAGAATGCCAATGATTTTGTTTTGACTAAGAATAGGAGTACAGCATAGACTTTTAGGTTTTTGGTGGTTTAGGTATGGTTCTAGTATAAAGCTGTCGTCTTGTTCAAGATTATTAATTAGTATGGTTTCTTTTGTCCGTTTTACAGAATTAATGATGCTAGTGGGGGCAGTATTGTTTTCTTCAACAGGAATGCTGGATAAATTACATTGGCTACTATTGCATTGGGCGACAATTTCCCAATTATTATTAGAGTTGTGTAAAATTAAGATACTTTTATCTGCTCCAGCATTTTTCAGGACAATGTGCATTAATTTGGAGATCAATACTTCGAGTTCTATTTCTTTAGATAAAGCTTGGGATGCTTGGATAGCTGAGGCAACATCGAGTTTTGAAGTTGTAGTGGTTAATGTGGTGAAACTTTGAATCTTAGTTTCCCCCTCGCCAAAATTGTTGACTACTTCGGAATTTTTCAGGATCGGAGTCAGAAGTTGCGGGTAAGTTTGCTCTAGTTGTTTGGTTTTAGCTATAGCTTCCCATCTAGCATAACAATAATATGCTTCTTGCATATAACTTGCTGCCACTTTTTCTTTACCCCAGTTGAGATAAAATTTAGCGGTAAGTTCGTTGGCTAAGGCTTCTTCTTGAAGATATTCATTCTCTTTTGCTCCATAAATTGCTCGATCGTATAAGGCGATCGCTTCGGCTTTTTCTCCTAAGACTCGACATTTTTCTGCTGCCACCAAGTCTGCTTTATGTTGATGATTCATGGGAGCATAATTTGCCCATTTCTCCTGTAGTTGGATTTGGTTTTGTTCCACTTGCTCTAATATTTCTGATATTCCCTCTGACTCAGAACTCAATTGGACTAGAAGAGCTAAGGAATCATACAGATAAAATACAGGTTCACCAACAGTTCCAGCACCTGCCATTAAATAACGCTTGACTTCTAAGGCATGATTTTGAGCTGCTGCAAATTCCTCAAACTGATAACAAAGTATTAGTTTATATAAATAGAAGTAACATAACCCAAACAAGTCATTAGCAGACAGTAATTTTTCCAGAAATTCTGTTTCTTGCAGCACTTCTCCAGACAATATAGTAGGGTTTTCTGCCAAACCGAGCAAATTTAAAACAGCTTGCCAAGAATTTTGACAGTAATTAGCAGCAGTCAATTGATTTAACTGGATCAATCCATTGCAATAGTTCCGAATTTCTCTCTCCAAACTCATCATGGGATAACCGCAGAAAATTGAATTTAGACAAAATTTGTTGATATTATATCCAGCAAATTCCATATTTCCTACTTCCAGAGCAGTGAGATAACCCTCTTTTAATACAGGTAATGTTTCTTTGATGTGAGATTTGCGGTGTAGGATAAATCCTCCCAAAACATCTAATACTTCCGGTTTAATTGTTTTATCATCAAATTTTGCCAGGAGTTGAAACGCTAACTGACCAAATTTTACCCCTGTATTTACGTCTTGCAACATAAAACAAGCAACAACACTATAGCAAACATAAGCAAAGACTGAAGCTGGTATATTTCCAGATTGAATGGATAATTTGACTGCCAATGCTACCAGTAAAGGAAATAAAGGAGAACCAAGAATGTAAGCTGTTGCCATGATGCTACTAGCAATTTGCACAATGGCTCTTTTTTCCCCATCTATCATCATTGGTAGGTTAGTCAACTCTTCAATGCTTTTATCTCTTGTTAGTTGTTCTACTTCCACAATTGCTTGTTGAATTTCTTCCTCTGAAGGGTTTTCTGGGAAAGTTATATCGAACTGTTCTAAAAATTGTTGAGCAACAGTAATAGCTTCTATTAGTTGATTTTGATAACCATTAGCTTGAATTTTGATGCGGTAAATATTAACTTGCTCTGGCAATGAATGTATCCGAACCATCGCTGTTTCAATTAATTTTTCCATTGCCGGAAAGTCACCACATAGAGATGCTAACTCTGCCCCTAATTCATGGAATTTTCGACTTATTTCATATTGCCGTTGCCAACCTTTTTCCCCTAGCAAAGCTAACCCAGTCTTTGCATATTCAACTCCTGCTTGATAGGCGGTGGAATTTCTCGCTTTTCTACAAGCAATCAGATTAAGTTTCGCTAATTCATCTTGTTCTTGTTGCTCAGTAATTAAAGCAGTTCCATAGTTTAATTGATTTACTAGCTCAAAAATCCGCTCTTCTTTTGCTTCTAGAGGAATTTTTTGCAGTAAAAGTTGCCCAATATGGTAATGAGTCCTTTGTTTTTGGCGTTCGGGAATTAGAGCATAAGCTGCTTGTTGAACACGATCATGTAAAAATCCATAACCTACTCTTACACGATCCACATTTTTCTCGACTAGCTGATTTCCCTGAAAAAACTTATAGGTTTCGCTCTCAGGAATTACAAATCCCTCTTGCAATGCTCCCCATAAATCTGTTGCTATTTCTGCTTCACTATATTCACACACCATTGCTAAGGTTTCTAAATCAAAACGGTTCCCAATACAAGCTGCTAACTTGAGGATGTTTTGGGTTTGCTCTGGCAGTTTTCGCAATCTTTCTACCATAAAAGTTACCACATTATCTGTTAGTGCTAACTGTCGCACTTGTGTTAAATTACACTGCCAATATCTAGTCTCTGAGTCAAATGTAATCCAACCATCCTGATACAAACCATGCAAAAATTGGGTTGTAAAAAATGGATTTCCTCCGGTTTTTTGATAAATTAACTGGGATAAGGGAGTAGCAATTTTTGTGGAACACAGCAACGTTTCAGCAACTAAATGATTGATATTGATTTCATCTAAAGGCTTTAGCAAGAGTGTATTCAGCGTTGTTCCTTGTTTCTGAATTTCTTCTAGAGTTAGCATGAATGGATGAGCAGGAAAAACCTCATTATCACGATATGCTCCTAATACCAATAAATGGCTAGCTTCTGACTTACCCATCAATACTTTCAGCAGGTTTAAGGATGCCATATCTCCCCACTGTAAGTCATCTAGGAAAATAACTAAAGGATGGTCTTTTGTTGCAAACAAACAGACAAACTTACTAAACAATAAATTGAAACGATTTTGTGCTGCATTCCCAGACAGTTGTGGAACAGGTGGTTGTTTACCAATAATTTGTTCTAACTCAGGAATTACATTAATGATAACTTCCCCATTTTCTCCAACAACTTCCAGAATTTTTGCTTGCCAATTAGCTAAACTCGCATCAGACTCACTCAGGATATTATTCATCAAATCCCGAAAAGCTTGTACAAAAGCACTAAAGGGAATATTCCGATTAAATTGATCGTATTTTCCTTTGATAAAATAACCCCGTTGTCTGACAATAGGTTTATGCACTTCATTAACTACAGCAGTTTTCCCTATTCCTGAAAACCCAGCAACTAAAATCATTTCCGAACCTCTCCCCTGTTCTATCCCTCTCCCGTCCCCCTTGGAAAGGGGGAAGCCAGATGTTGCTTCGCTTTTGGTTGGATGGGGGGTTTGGGGGGGATTCGCAACTCGCTCAAAAGCATCAAGCAAACTTTTAACTTCCTGCTCTCTTCCATAGAGTTTTTCAGGAATGATAAAGCGATCGCCAATATCTCGTTCTCCCAACTCAAAAGATTTGATTTCTCCTGTACTTTCTAACTGTGCCAGACATTTTTCTAAATCATATTTCAAACCCCATGCACTCTGATAACGATCTTCAGCATTTTTAGCCATCAACTTCAGGACTATTCTCTGCAATACTTCCGGTACTGCTAAGAGAAAATCATTGGGAAACTCGACTCTTTGGCTAAGATGACAATGTATTAACTCAACTGGATCGGTGCTTTCAAAAGGTAACTTTCCTGTCAGGAGTTCAAAGAAGGTGACACCAAGGGAATAAAAATCTGTGCGATAGTCGATACCTCGGTTCATCCTTCCTGTTTGTTCCGGGGAGATATAGGCGAGAGTTCCTTCTAAAATCTTCGGGTTAATCAGTTGTTGCTGTTCTTTAGGTAGTAAAGTAGATATACTAAAGTCAATCAGTTCAATTTGCTGAGTTTCTGGATGAATCAGAATATTGCTAGGCTTAATATCTTTATGAATGATGCACTTTTGATTGAGGTAGTTAAGAGCATCCGCTAGTTGCATAGCAATTTTGAGGAAGTTAGTCAGGGTGCGCTTTGGTTCCTGTTGCCAATACTCTATTAAAGCGATCGCTCCTCGATCTGGCATCACCAGAGCATAACCGTTGCCATAGCGTTCTAGTGATAAAGGTATCTGGATGGCTGGATGTTCTAGGTAACGAGTGATAATATATTGGTTGCGAAATTTAATTAACTCACTAGAGTTAGGATGGGGATTTCTGATAACTTTAATAATAACAGGCTGTCGAGCTTTAACTTGGATGGCTTGATAGACAAAAGTCCGAGAACCTGTATAGATAAGATTAATTTGTTGATAACCATCTAAATTAAGCATCATTATTACTCATAATTCATGGAAGTTTACAGATACTTGATTTTTGCTACCTGTAAAATTTGGATACAATTAACCTAAATTAATATTTTATCACAATTTTTTCGACATTTTATCAGAAAAATCTGGGAATGGAAAAATTTATTGAGAAAATCAACCAGTTGATATTTAGTTGGATATTTATCTATAGAATCCATTTAGTATCTTGGCAAAGTTGCGAGTTTTTGGCTCAGGAGTCAGGAGTCAGGAGTCAGGAGAAAGAAAAGATTTAGAACCCAGGATTCAACCCACCCCCGCCCCTCCCAGGAGGGGAAGTCATATCAAATCCGGTTGAATAGTTATTGTATTGTCGGGAGTAGGGGAGTTGGGGAGTAGGGGAGTAGGGGAGTAGGGGAGATTGAATACTGAAAATTATAGAATTATCAACATATACTATATAACCGGATTCTATATTAAACCCTATTTTTCGGTAAATATCTAGAGGAAATTTAAGTTTTTTCTTGATATTAAGCATTCCTACCTGTTCCCTGTTCCCTACCTTTGCTATACAATACCGATGTTAGCGGACATGATATCAAATCCGGTTAAACAGTTATAGATTGGTTAACTCTTTAGGATTCAGGAGTCAGGAGTCAGGAGGAGAGAGGATTACAAAGATGAGCGTAGTTATGACGATTGGATAATTTTTTTATGTCCAGTCAAGCGGATTTGGTATGATATAATATACTATAGCGTTTCTCACTCTTTCTGAGGTACAGTTGTTTTTCTCCTACCCTACTCCCCATTTCCTCATCTTCCCTACTCCCTACTCCCTACTCCCTACTCCCTAAAACCAAGGAATTTTGTACCTCACGCTTCTTGGGAATTGCTATATATTCTAATTAAAGTACAGCGTAATAATCACATCATTATCACTTCAAATTGGACATTTCATCAAATTTTTTAATTTACATTGCGCTACAACTTATACTAAAATTTTTTTCAGAAGAATTTGATAACAACCAATTTGTTTCTAGAAGTTGTTGACAAAAAACTTGCAACTGTCCTTTCAAATTAAGGAAATTAACAATGTCCCTACAAACTTTGACTGCTCCCATCAAGAATTATCAAGCCATTCAAAATGATGGACAAGATGTAATTTTGGGGTTAACTCAAAGACCTAAGACTTTGCCTGCTAAGTATTTTTATGACGATCGCGGTTCTGAATTATTTGAACAAATTTGTGATTTACCCGAATATTATCCGACTAGGACAGAAGCTTCTATTATTAAGGAATATGCAGATGAAATTGCTGAACTAACTGGTAGTACAGAGTTAGTCGAATTAGGTAGTGGTAGCTCTACAAAAACCCGTTTACTGTTAGATGCTTATCAAAAATTAGGTAGTCCTTTTAAATATGTACCTAGCGATGTTAGTGGAGGTATTCTCAAAAGTACCGTGCTAGAGTTACAAGAAAAATATCCATATTTTTTGATTGAGGGATTACTTGGTACTTATTATGAGACTTTGGCAAATTTAGAGTCAAATCCTGCACTAACACGCACAATTTGTTTTCTGGGAAGTTCTATAGGCAATTTTCCAACACAAGAATTTGATCATTTTTTGAGTCAAGTTGCTAGAACTTTAAAGCCAGGAAATTGCTTTTTGCTAGGTACAGATTTACAAAAACCTAGAGAAATTTTAGAACCAGCTTATAATGATAGTCAAGGTGTGACTGCTGCTTTTAATTTAAACATTTTGTCTCATCTAAATAGGCGATTCAAAGGTAATTTTGACTTGGATTTATTTACTCATAAAGCAATTTACAATAAAGATAAATCTCAAATAGAAATGCGTCTCTATTGCCAAGGAAATGTGACATTCTATTTAGATAGTCTAGATTTAAAGGTAGATTTTGAGGCAGGAGAAAGTATTCTGACAGAAGTTTCTCGGAAGTTTGATTTGGGAGTTTTACAAAGACAAATTGAAGCTAAAGGAATGAAGTTGAAAAAAGTATGGACAGACTCTAGGCAATGGTTTGGATTAAGTCTTTTTCAAGCTTAGATTATCAGGAAAACGCAAAGCTACAGCAGATTCCTATTTTTTCAAGTACATCATTAGGCAAAATCCCAGCAATACAAACATTTAATTGTTGATATTTGTACTTGATATAGCAATTCCCAGGCTAGTGAGGTACAGTTCTTTCGATCCCCCCTAACCCCCCTTATCAAGGGGGGAACTGGAAGTCCCCCTTAAAAAGGGGGATTTAGGGGGATCATTGGTGTACCTCACC
>JBFRWR010000165.1:0-2716 GCA_051439685.1 Trichodesmium sp. | reverse complement strand
TTTTGATTAAAAATTATCTCAAGTTTTAGACCTTGACCAAGCTCTTGCCGGAATTTTTCTATGGCTGCTTCTGCCGATTTTGCCCAGATGTCTATTTGATAATTTGATTCTACAAATATAGCTAAAGTAGAAGCCGGACGACCATTAATTAATGCTAGTTCATTTGGTGGTTCAGCAATTGTTTTTCTGACTTCAGCAATGTCACCAAGTCGAGCAAACTGCCCTTGGTTACTAAAGCTAATTGGAATATTTCTAATCCGCTCCAGGGAATCTAAATCTGAATCAACCTCTAGAAGTAAATCATTATTTTTGCTACGAAGTAGACCGGAAGAAACTTTCGCATCACTCTGTTTAATTTGTGCTGATAATTGTTGGGCTGTCAGACCAATACTAGCTAATTGAGCAGCATCAATTTCTACTAATACTTCTTCTTGAGGATTACCAATTTCGGAGATTTTTTCTGTTCCTGGTAATGCTAATAATTTATCTTTTAATGATTTAGATAAACGACTAATAATTGCATAATTAGGCTTTGTATCTTGTGACCAAATTAAAGCAGTAATCATAGTATAAGCTCTAGCTTCAAGTTCTTCTAATCGTGGCTGACTTGTACCAGCAGGTAATTGGGGAGCAACTTGATTTAATCGCTCTCTAATTTTTAACCAAACTGTGTCTACGTTTGCTTTTTTAACTGAATCTAATAATTCAATACTAATAGTTGAACTTCCTACCTTAGAAATTGAGGTTTTAGTTTTAATTTCTTCTATTTCAAATAGTTCTGTTTCTATTTTTTCTGTGATTAATGTTTCGACTTGTTGCGCATCAGCTCCTGACCAAAAAGTTGTGATGACTGCAAAGCGGGAAGTTAATTCTGGGTCTTCGAGTCGTGGCAATGTTAAAAAAGATGATATTCCCCAGGTCACAATTATTAGTATGGTTAGTATTAATAATCGAAAGTTTCGGTAAAATAAAGTAGTCATTTCAGTTATCACTTAAGAGTTATATAATGTCCGATTGAATAGTTATAATTAAAGTTCGTAGTTGGGCTTTAGCCCATTATAGTGGATTGTTTCAGCTAAAACTGTGCATTAGATTTGTCATTGCGTTAGCGCAGCTTTGCGATAGCAAACGACAGTGTTTGCGGAGCAGTCTGTCAGGATAGCAATCTCCAGACACTTTTCTATTGCACCATTTAAGATGAAACCGTCCAATAGTTCGGGCTAAAGCCCAACTACGAACAAAAACTTTTTGATCACTGATTATCCGGACATGATATTAATAGTTATCTTTCCGCTCTCAAAACAATCTATCAGGTTTATATTTTATAGCAATGAGAATTTTGGCTTAGTTTTGTCACATTTGTTTTTATTGCGGATATCGCAATAGAAAAATGTAGGGGTTGGGATAACAAACCCCTGCAATAAAATCAGGATTTACGCAGGTGAACCCCCCAAACCGGGTTTCTCGTAGAAATCTATTGCTCAAAACAACGATTTATCCTAGAAACTGGGTTTCTTTGCGTAAGTCCTGATTACAATAGACCTCTCCAGAAAAGAGGCAACAGGGAACTCTTAATATCAATTTGAAAAAAGAATGTTACGAATAATAAGCAGGATTAAAAGATTTTATAGGGGAGTTATATTTGACGAAAAAGATAATTTAAGGTACACAAAACTAGATAAAACCTATTAATTATGACTCCTGTACGGGCGACTTTCTAACAGAATGCTCCGCAAATGCGTTGACGAAGTATTCCTGAACGGAAATCGCCCTTACGACTCCTGACTCCTAAGAAGTACCCTAACTACTTGTAGCAAACATTTATCAAATTGGTATAACAGGGAACAAGAAGAAATAATTGATAATTTATGGATAAGAATTGATTTTATTTTTTATTTTTGCAGATGTCTAATAATAGATTGCGGCTTTGTTGCATGAAAATATAGAACCCCTAAGCGTATCTCCAGAAAATAGGTAATCAGGAGAATTAATTGATAAAAAATGGGTAATAATTGATTTGATGATGGGATGAGTGGGAGATATCTAATACACCCCATCTCTCCATCTCCCCATCTCCCCATCTCTCCACACTCCCGTACGGACGTATCGCTGCGCGACATGGAAAGCGGAGCCCAAGCGGAACGGAAAACGCATTTTTGCCTGTGCAACGTCCCTACCCCCACTCCCCTACTCTCAATCTATAATTTTAAATAGATCCGCTCAGGGGTTATATATATGTAGTGATATATTAATAGCAGCCAAGATTTTATCTCCCCAAACTTCCCAAACTTCCCAGACTTTCCACCCACTAATTTTTTCAGCAAACCCTAATTATTTTCCTCTTCCGAGACACCGAAATAGATAATAACTGGAATTAATATAATTATCATCAACGCAATTGATAATGCTGAACCAAACGGCCAATTTCTAGCTTTAAGAAATTGATTTTGAATCAAATTTCCTACCATCATAGTTTTTGCACCGCCTAAAATATCAGGAGTAATAAAAGCACCAAATGCTGGAATAAAAACCAGTAAACAACCTGCAACTATACCTCGCATTGTCAATGGTAAAACTACACGAAAAAAGGTTCGTAAATCATTAGCACCTAAATCTTGAGCAGCTTCTAACAAAGAAAAATTAAAGCGTTCAATTGTGGCATATAACGGTAAAATCATAAATGGTAAGTAGCCATAAACCAAACCAATAGTAACAG
>JBFRWR010000164.1:0-3555 GCA_051439685.1 Trichodesmium sp. | reverse complement strand
GTTGGGGTAAAGTCTGGAAAACTTTGATACCTCCAGTTTGGCGTAACCTAATTATCGCCTGCTTTGGTATCCTAGCAGCTATTGTCGGCTTACTCATGTTAAGTGGAGCAAACCAAGAACCAGGTAGCAGAAATATCCAGATTAACTGGGATGCTATTGGAGCGGTGGGCGAACTTATTGGTGCATTAGGTCAAATTTTGATTGCAATTATTGCTGTATATGTAGCTTGGCGACAATACGTTATTTCTAAAGATTTGACAATTCAACAAAACCGCATTACCCAACAACAAACCATTGATGCTTACTTTCAAGGAGTTTCCGATCTAGCAATGGATGATAAAGGTTTCTTGGAAGATTGGCCTCAAGAAAGAGCGATCGCTGAAGGACGGACAGCAGCTATTATTAAAAGTGTAGATGGAGAAGGTAAAGCGAAAATTCTCAGATTTTTATCCCAGTCGAAATTAATCACACCCATTAAGCGCGATCGGGTATTAAGTCGCCCCATCTTTGACGGTAATGGTGGTTATGCTGAAGATCGGGAACATGGGATTCGGGTAATTGATTTAGGAGTGATGTTAGCAGGTGCGGACATGACTAAAACAGATTTGCGTTGGACAGATTTAAGTGATGCAAATTTAGTTAGAGCTAATCTCAGTGGCTGTGATTTAGTGAAAGCTAATTTTTCTCGTACTATTTTATATGAAGTAAGTCTAGCGGGTGCTGACTTGAGAGGAACAAGATTTTTTTATGGCAATGCTGAAACTGCTACTCCCCGCAACCGTACTCATTTACCAAACTATCAAGTAGGTGTTTATACTGGTGCAGTAGTAGAAAATGTTGACTTTACTGGAGTTAAGTTATTATCTGACGAACAACGTTATTATTGTTGTGCTTGGTGTGGGGAAAAAAGTAGAAAAACGATACCAGGTGGTTGTGAAGGTATTCCCAATAAGTTAGGACGTTAATAATTAATAATGGATAATGAATAATTAATAATGAAAGAGTTTGTGAAATCTTTGTAGCAATCCTATTTTGAGTTGTCTACTGCTATAGTTTTCTATTTAGAACTCTAATACTCTAATTATCAATTATTAATTAAGCAAGTACACAAAATTAATTACACATCTATTCTATAGAACCCATTTGGAATCTATCTAACAAATTACAAGTCTAATCCCCATCTGGATTTGACGAGTATAGCAGTCATTTTTCGTAATTTTTCGGTCTCCTGAACCCCTATAGTTGTTAAGCTCCCTAAAACGGCTTTTCTGAAAGCTTTATATTTTCAGAAAAGATATCAAATGGGTTCTATACAAGCTGAATTTTTTGCCTCCTAAAGATTCCAGAGAATTAGAATAGGTAAATAATTTTGTCTAGGTACTTATCAATTATCCATTATCAATTATCCATTATCCATTAACTTCAGCTCCCATTTCCCAAGCTGCTTGAAAAAAGTCTCTTTCGCATAACATGGCGTAACAATAAATTGATTCTACTTCCTGAATATTATCTGCATATTGGTTTGTCACCTTCTCTAACTTTTGCGCCAAGTGTTCAAATTCCTGACTGCTGTAAGTACGAATCCACTCAGAATATTTATGTACTGGAATTTCTGGTTTTGCCAACTCTTGCCCTAAAAAAGCATATAGTCGCATACAAGGAGTCATCGCTGTAGCGATCGCCCCAATATTATTACCCCAAGCAGTCGCTAATAAAAAATCAGTGTAACGTCGTGTGGCAAATCCTGGCGAGACTGTCTCTAAGTTTACGCCCCACTTTGTTGCGTAGGTTTGATGTAGTTTTAGTTCTTCTTTTACTCCTCCTGCGAGAGTATGAAATAATTCAAATATTTTCCAGTCGGGAGATTTTGCAGCAGCAATACTATAAGCACGAGCAAACGCTCTCAGAAAAAAAGCATCTTGCCCTACATAATAGACAAAACTTTTGTGAGGTAATGTACCTTCAGCAATTCCTTGGACAAAAGGATGAGATAAACAAACTTTTGCTAATTGTTGATTTGTTTTCCACAAATTATTTGATATCATAGCCTTTTTTAATAGAAAATATGAGAATATTTACAAAGGGAGCTGACAATAACATTTAATATTAAAATTAAATCTAATAAAGCACAGAAGGTTTGTATTAAATGCCCTACCATACTGATATGTATCTTTCACAAACTCGGTTTATTATAACACTGTATAACATAACAATTTACCTAGTTTTTTCTTCCTTATATTATCATAATTTTTTACCAAACAATGGTAGAAAAAATGTAGGTTGCATTCCTGAACCCAACCTAATAAACTGATACACATAAAATGGTGGAATAGTAGGGGCGGTTTTCCCCGTTAAATTAACGAGATTTTACCTAAAATTAGATAAACCCGCCCCCAATGATCTAACGCTACAATCTTATAATTAAATCATCTGAAAATGAAATATTCTTTAGTAATTCCTATTTATAATGAAGAGAAAAATCTCCCCGAATTATATCGGCGCATCAGTCTAATAATGAATAGAATGGATGGAGATGTAGAGTTAATTTTGATTAACGATGGGAGTCGCGATCGCTCTCTGCAAATTATCCGAGAATTGCATCAACAAGACTCTCGAATTTGTTATTTAAGTTTTGCCCGAAATTTCGGACATCAAGTTGCCGTTACTGCTGGTTTAAATTTTGCTAGGGGAGAAGTTATTATTGTATTAGATGGAGATTTGCAAGATCCCCCAGAGTTAATTCCAGACTTAATAGAAAAGTGGCGACAAGGTTATCAAGTTGTCTATGCTCAACGCACAAAAAGACATCAAGAAAGTTGGTTAAAAAGGTTGCCTGCTTTTATTTATTATCGAATTTTAAAACGTTTAGCAGATGTGGAAATTCCGATTGATACAGGTGACTTTTGTTTGATGGATAGATGTGTAGTAGATGTGTTAAATAAAATGCCAGAAACTAATCGTTATATTCGAGGTTTAAGAGCATGGATTGGTTTTCGACAAACGGCAATAAAATTTGAGAGGGAACCTCGTTTTGCTGGAGATATTCAATATACTTTTGCTAAGTCTTTAACCTTAGCAATTAATGGTTTAGTATCTTTTTCTAAAGTACCTTTACGACTGTCTACTTATGTAGGATTATTTGCTGCCTGCGCGGCTTTATTGATGGCTTGTTTAGTATTATATTGGCGGATTTTTTATCCTAATTCGCCATTAACAGGTTTGGCAACTATTATGATGGCAATCTTCTTTTTAGGAGCAGTACAATTAGTAAGTATTGGAATATTAGGAGAATATATCGGACGTATTTATGAAGAAGTTAAAGGGAGACCACTTTATACTTTATCTGAAGTGGCAGGGTTTGAAGATAAAAATCAACGTTTGTAGCCCAGGTATCTTGCCTCTAATAAATGCTGCTGTATTCCTAGTACGGTAAGGTACTGGCAATGTGCCCGTTTTTCCTGACGGCATACTTCGTAAACGAGGAATGTGGAAATCGTCCCTTTAGCCCTATTTAAAGTTCCTCTGAAGAATCCACGGACTAAAGTCGCGTGGAGT
>JBFRWR010000163.1:0-8567 GCA_051439685.1 Trichodesmium sp. | reverse complement strand
TTGTCATTGCGACAATAGGAAGCAATCTCCGCGCACCCCAGAGATTCCTTCCTTTCACTCCGTTCCAGTCGCAATTACTTTACAGTAACTAATTACCCGGATTCTATATTAACTATTAATTATTCGGTAATTAGTCAATTGCTTGTGAACAAAATATCTGTTCAATAATTAATAATTGATAATTACCTCTTCCTAAAAATAAGAGGATTGAATATAGCATTTCCCAAGAAGCGTGAGATACAGATATTGATAATTAAATTTTATCAGTGCGAGCATCTTGCTCGCGTAGGTGTACCTCACGCTTAGTGAAATCTGCTATAAAAGGAAAATAAATTCATTGTTTCTCTACGGCGAGTGAGGGGCTTTAAACCTTAATTATTTGCTAAAAAGGCAACAGATGTACGACTTTGAAAAAATTCATCTATTTTTTAATTTTTTACAAATGATTTAGACTTGCTATATTTATATAATAAAAAACATAGACAACAGTTTCCGCAGTTATGAAGTACATAGAGAAATTCCCAAAGTTATTAGGTAAGGTAGTTTTCTTTCTTTATCTATTTCCTGTTACCTGTTCCCTCAAACCTAAAATTTTGTACATCATCACAACGGGAAGGGCTTTCAATAATTGATAATTGATAATTACCTCTTCTTTTTAGGGAGAGGATTGAATAAAAGGAAAATAAATTTATTGTTTCTCTACGGCGAGTGAGAAGCTTTAAACCTTAATTATTCGGTAAATATATTACTGGACAGTAAATAAAGAAATAAGATTTATGATGATAAAATTTAATTATATAATAATATTATGTATTAATCTAATCAATTCCCATCAACTAGCCTCTTTAGGTAAATCCTTTTTCTGGAAACAAGCAAATCAACAAAATAAAATTGCTGTTCAAAAAGTATCTGGTGACTTCAATGATCTGGAGAGATTCTCATTAACTCCTGACATATCTGCAACTGCTAGAGAGACAGCAGAAAAAAATAACTTTGATATTTCCCAAAAACTAGACAAACAAGAATTAAATCAAACTACAATTCGGGCAGCAATACCTAAAAATTTTCCCCCACAATATACTGTTGATGAAAATGGGAAACCTGTAGGTTTTGCTATTGATGTTATAGAAAAAATAGCTGCCAGGGCAGGTTTTAAACTGATTTATCAAATAGAAGATAATTGGAAAGATGTGCATCAAAAGTTGGAAAGTGGTGCTGTAGATTTAGTACCTAATATGGGGGTGACAAAGACAAGAAAAGAAAAATTTGCTTTTACTAGGACTGTAGAAACTTTTCCTGTTTCTATTTTTGTGCGCCAGCATAATTATCAGATTCAAAATATAGAGGATTTAAACAAACGTCAAGTAGGAGTAGTCAAAAAAAATGTAGCAATTGATTTATTAGAAAAACAACCAGGAGTAATTGTCAAAGTATTTGACACTCCGACTCCAGCACTTTTAGAATTATTGGCAGGAGAAATAGATGCTTTTATTTACCCAGAACCTGTAGTTTGGCAATTAACAAGAAAAACTGGATTAGATGAACGAATTCAAGTTGTAGGTAAACCTTTAATTGAGATTAAAAGAGCGATCGCCGTGCGTAAAGATAATACCGAATTATTAGCAAGACTAAATCAAGCAGTTGAGAGTTTTGTTGGTAGTCAAGAATATCAAGAAATCTACATTAAATGGTATGGCAAACCAACACCTTTCTGGACAAATACCCGGATTTTTTGGTCTATGAGTGGGTTATTATTACTTACAGCGAGTGCGATGGCAGTATGGCGCTACTATTCCCTACTTCCCTTTTCTCGTCTGCAGCGAGTACAAGCAGAAATTCGTCAGTTAAATGTTCAACTGGAACAACAGGTGCAACAATCCACAAAACAACTAACTATTAATCACAAATTACAGCAGAAAATCAAAGAGAAAATCAAGCAGAGTCAAAAAATTAGGTCTGCACTACTAAGTAAAAAACAATATCAAAGATTAATTGAAAATTTATCGGCAATAATTTATCAATTTTCAGATAAACGGGGCGGAATTTATTATTCATCTCATGTCACATCAGTTCTCGGATATTCTCCTGACTACCTCTACGAACATCCCTGGTTATGGCAAAATTCAATTCATCCAGAAGATATAGCTAAAATTAAAGAAGTGATTCAAAAGTTTGCTTTAGGAGAAAATTTTGAGGTTGAATACCGCATTCAAGATGCTCAAAAAAATTGGCATTGGTTTTTCGATCGCTCCATTAGTAGACAACTAGAAAATGATGAAATTATTATTGAAGGATTAGCTATAGATATTACGGATCGCAAACAAATAGAAGCAGAATTAACAGAAGCAAAAGAACTTTATCAGACAATTTTAAATCAGACTTTAGAAGGTTTCTGGATAGTAGATGTTCAAGATAAATCGGGACGTATTCTGGAAGTTAATCATGCTTACTGTCAAATGATTGGTTACACCAGGGAAGAATTATTACAAATGTCTATTACTGATGTAGCAGTAGAAGAAACGCCAGAAAT
This sequence comes from Trichodesmium sp., assembly GCA_051439685.1. Taxonomy (GTDB): domain Bacteria; phylum Cyanobacteriota; class Cyanobacteriia; order Cyanobacteriales; family Microcoleaceae; genus Trichodesmium. The sequence goes on along the minus strand of JBFRWR010000163.1, from coordinate 6,037 downwards.
AATTGCTCAACATATACAACAGATAATTACTAAAGGTAGTGATTATTTTGAAACAAAACATCGTTGCAAAGATGGTAGTATCATCACTATTGAAGTGAATGTTAACTACATATCCAGCAAGAATTACTTTGTCAGTTTTATCCGGGATATAACTGAACGAAAAAAGTTTGAAGAAGAATTAAAAGCTAGTGAAGAACGTTTTCGCAAAGCAATTATCAACGCCCCTTTTCCCATTATTATTCATGCTGAAGGTGGAGAAATAGTTGAAATTAATCAAGCTTGGACAGAAATAACTGGTTATACTCAAGCAGAAATTCCTACAATGTCTGACTGGATAAACAAAGCATCTAAAAACTCTAGGGAAATTATCTTGTCAGGTATCAAGAAATTATATGAAATTGATACAAAATTAAATGAGGGAGAATTTACTATTCAAACTGCTAGTGGAGAAGAACGAATCTGGAATTTTAGTTCTGCACCTTTAGGTAAACTACCAGATGCGAGAAAAATGGCTATTTCAATAGCGATGGATATTACTGAGCAAAAACAAGCAGAACAGCAGTTAGTTTATGATGCTTTACACGATGCTTTAACTGGTTTATACAATCGTAATTTTTTCAAAGAACAGGTAGAAGAATCTATCAAATATAGTCAACAAAATCCAGATTATTTATTTGCTGTTTTATTTATTGATTTAGATCGTTTTCAAGTTATTAATGATAGTTTAGGTCATGTTATAGGCGATCAATTATTAATAGCAATTGCTCGGAGATTAGAAGAGTCTATCCGTAGAACTGACACTTTAGCTAGACTAGGGGGAGATGAGTTTACTATCCTCCTAGAAAACCTGACTTCTTTAGGAGAAGCTGTAGTTATTGCTCAAATAATTAATCAAGAATTACAATTACCTTTTTATATAGAAGAAAAAGAAATTTTTATCAGTTGTAGTATCGGTATTGCTTTAAATTCTGTCAAATACCATAAATGGTCAGATATTCTCAGAGATGCTGATTTAGCTATGTATCGCGCTAAACAACAAGGTAGAGATTGTTATGCAATTTTTGACCCTCTAATGTACACTCAAATTAGTCGATTTTTAGAGTTAGAAACTAATCTCAGATTAGCCTTAGAACGTCAAGAATTTATTGTTTATTATCAACCAATTATTAATCTGACTACTAATAAACTTGCTGGTTTTGAAGCTTTAATTCGTTGGCAACATCCCTCTCAAGGTTTAGTTTCTCCAGGAGAATTTATTCCTGTTGCTGAAGAAACAGGTTTAATTGTGCCGTTAGGAGAATGGATATTAAGGGAATCTTGTCGGCAACTAAAAGCTTGGCAAGAGCAGTTTTCTCAAGCCAAAAATTTAAAAATTAGTGTTAATTTATCTCAAAAACAATTTGCACAGAACAATATCATAACAGTCATCGATAAAATTATCGCCGAAACAGGTTTAAATCCACAAAATCTGAAACTAGAAATTACCGAAACTATGTTAATGAAAAATCAAGACAAGATTGCAGAAACACTAACAGAAATTAGACAGAGAAAGATTAAAATTAGTCTTGATGATTTTGGTACAGGTTATTCTTCCTTAAGTTATTTACATCGTTTTCCCATAAATACTTTGAAAGTCGATCAATCTTTTGTGCGTAGAATTGACCAAGAAATAAATAATTTGGAAATTATTAAAGCTATTGTCGCATTAGCACATAATCTAAATATGGATGTAATTGCTGAAGGGATTGAAACTAATTTTCATCTGATACAATTAAAGTCTCTCAATTGTGAGTTTGGACAAGGTTATTTCTTCTCTAAACCTCTACCTCCAGAAGAAGCAGAAAAGTGGATAATTAATAATGGATAATTAATAATGGATAATGGATAATGGATGATTGATAATTGATAAGGGATAATTACCGAAAAGTTTTGGGTATGTGCCTTCCCTTTAAAAGGGGATGAAAAAAATATTTAACTCAGTATTTCAAGCCTCTGAGTTTACTATTAACGTAGTTTATTCAAAAGATAGTAGCTAACGGCTGAATGCTTATAGATTTATTGTTTAGGAAACAGCTTCACACTAACTGCAACCTACCTAAATATTTACCTTAATTTCTACTCTTAAAACTTTTGTCAGGGTAAATATCAGATAAAATTAGGTATTAAAATTAATCTTCTGAACTAAAAAAAATTATACATATAGCAATCCGTGTAGTATTTGTTAAAAAAACTGTAGGGGTTTGGTTTCCAAACCCCTACGATAAAATATTACGACCTAATTTAGGATTGCTATATAGTGTTAAATAAAAATTAATCACACTATATATAGAAAAAATTTAATTAAGTTGATCTTCAGGAATTTAATAGTTTATATTTGTAGATATAAATCTCAGAAAAATAGTCATTTTTTTGTGAAAAAGGAAGAAAGAAAAAGGGAAAGTCGCCGGGAAATATCAACCCTCAACCAACAGACCTCTCCAGAAAAGAGGGAGTAGGGAGTAGGGAGCAGGGAGAAATAATTGATTTGATTTTTTATTATTGGAGATGTCTAATAGTAGAAACTTTGTAAATGGTGGAGTATTAAATCTATAACGGAAAAAATCAAGTAACAAATTTAGCCAAACGAATAATAGCAGTTGTTTAACAAACCACAGGGAAAGAAAGTAAAAACCAGGACAAATAAACATCAACCAGATTAGTTAGAAAACAATTTAGTGAAACATTAGCTTACTCAAACTTAAGCAAAAAAAACGCCATAATAAAATGATTCCTCAAAAATTGCAATTAAAAAATTTCCTCAGTTATCAAGAAGTAACTCTAGATTTTACAGGTTTACATACTGCCTGTATTTGCGGACCTAATGGTGCAGGAAAATCTTCCCTCCTAGAAGCGATCGCTTGGGCGATATGGGGAAATAGTCGCGCTGCAACGGAAGACGATCTGATTACTCTGGGGGAAAAAGAAGTCAGGGTAGATTTTACTTTCAGCATCAATGGTAATTTATATCGTGTTATTCGTGGTCGTCGTCGTGGTAATTCTCCCACTCTAGAATTTCAAATTAATACGGGTTCCCAGTTTAAAAGTCTAACTCAAAAAGGTGTGCGGGCAACTCAACAAAGTATTATTGAGAATCTCAAATTAGACTACGAAACGTTTGTAAACTCGGCATATTTGCGTCAAGGTAGAGCTGATGAATTTATGCTCAAACGCCCTAATGAACGTAAAGAAATTTTGGGAAGTCTCCTGAAACTGGATCAGTATGACACCCTTGGAGAAAAAGCAAAAGATATTGCTCGACAGTTTAAAGCGAAAGTAGAAATACTGGAGCAAAGTCTAGAAGCAAACCACAAACAACTCCAACAAAAAGAGGCGATCGCTCAACAAAAAACTAACTTGGAAGGAACTTTAGCTCAACTGCAACAGCAACAAGAAACCGAAAGACAACAGCTCAAACAATTACACACCCAACAACACGAACGTCAAACTTGGGAAAAACTATTACTTAGTCAACAACAACAATACGACAAACTGGTACAAGAATGTTATCGCCTCAAACAGGAACTCAAAACAACTCAACAACAACAAGACGAACTCTTAGCAGTTTTGCAACAGGAAAAAGAAATTAATACTGGATATGCTAATTTCCAAAACCTCCAAGTTACCGAAGAGAGTTTATCTGCTAAATTTCAAAAGCACCAAAACGCTCTTCACCAACTTCAACAACTTCAGGAAAAACAACGTCAACAACTCCAGAAACTGCAAAACAAAATTCAGCAAGAGCAAGCGCAATTAAATTCCCTCAAACAGCAGGAACAAGAAAACCTAGATATTCTGAGTAAACGTTCAGATATTGAAACCGCCCTAGCAAAACTCCAAGCAGCAAGAACAAAATTAAATGAACTAGATAAGTTACAACTAGAAGTTACTCCTCTGCTGCAACAACGACAAAAAGTGCAGACTGAACTGGAAAAAGCACAAGCACGTTTGAGCGTTCGTCTAGAAGAACTTAATTCTAGGGTGCGTCAACTCCGACAGACTCAACAACAAAAGCAACCTCAACTACAAAAAACCTTGCAAGAAGTAGTAACAGAAATTGCTCAACTGGAGAATAAACGAGTTTACCAACAACGAGTCAAAGAAAAGGGTTTAGAAAGACATCACTTTCTCGAACGTTTAGTCAACAATACCAAAGATTATGAAACCAGACTCAAAGAATTAGACCAAAAATTACAATTATTAAATCAAGGTAATAATAGTACCGAAATAGCAGTCAAAGAATATCCACCTTGCCCCCTATGCGATCGCCCCTTGGATGAACATCACTGGCATTTAGTAGTAGACAAACATCAAAGTCAGCAAAAGGAAATTAGAGACTTGTTGTGGGTTTCCCAGGAACAACTAACTATTTCTGAGCGAGAAATTCAGATTTTGAGAACAGAATATCGACAAATAGACGAAGAGTTAGCTAAATACGATGAGTTGCGGGAACTTCGAGGTGGTTTACAGGTACAGCTAGATAATATCAAGAAAGACGAAACTCTGTTGCAACAGTTGGTAGAAGAAATAGCAGAAGTAGAGCGATCGCTGCATACGGGAGATTTTGCTGTTAATTTATATGCCGAACTTAGTAATTTAGAGGAACAAATTAAACAACTTAATTATGATGATCGGAGTCATAGTTTAGCGAGGGAGGAAGAGAAGAAATTAAGATGGGCAGAAATTAAGTATGGGCAAATAAAAGATGGGGAGACAAAATTAAAAAAAATTCGTGGTTTACTGCCAGAAATTGAAGGTAAAATAGTTAATTTAGAAAAAGAGTTAGAGCAACAAAAACAAAATTCTCAGATACAACAGCAAATTCTAATTATTGAGAGAGAAATTACTGAAATTGGGTACAACTTAGAACAACATAATCATATTAGAACCGAGTTAAGAAAAGGGCAATTTTGGTTAACTCGAATTGAGAAATTACGTCAAGCTCAAACACAATATCCGCAATTATTAGAAAGAATAAATCAATTAAAGACAATTATCGAAAATCGACAACAAGATTTAACAGGAATTAAAAATCAGATTTCCATCTTAAATCAACAGTTAGAACAAAATCCTAACGCAGATGAAAAAATCCTCCATTTAGACAAAAAAATTCAAGACCGCCGTCGCCAGTTAGATGCAGAATTAGGAAGTTTAGGTAGAATCCAACAACAATTACAACACTTAGAAAACTTACAAACTCAAAATAGTCAACAACAGCAACAATTACAAACAACTAAAAGACAATACCGAGTCTATCAAGAATTAAGTTTAGCATTCGGCAAAAAGGGAATCCAAGCCTTAATGATTGAGAATATTTTACCCCAGTTAGAAGCAGAAACAAATCAAATTTTAGCCAAACTAAGTGCCAATCAATTACACGTTCAATTTGTCACTCAAAAAGCCACAAAAGGAAGCAAAAAAAATGCTAAATGGATAGACACATTAGATATTTTAATTGCAGATATCAGAGGCACAAGACCTTATGAAACATACTCAGGAGGCGAAGCATTTCGAGTCAATTTTTCTATTCGTTTAGCATTATCAAAATTATTAGCACAGCGTTCAGGAACTGCCTTACAAATGCTAATTATTGATGAAGGTTTTGGCACTCAAGATGCCGAAGGATGCGATCGATTAATTGCTGCTATTAATGCCATTGCCGATGATTTTTCTTGCATCTTAACTGTGACTCATATGCCTCATTTCAAAGAAGCTTTTCAAGCCAGAATCGAAGTTACTAAAACCTCCCAAGGTTCACAAATTATGTTGTCTGTTTGATTACAATTAAATTGTGATTAAAGGTGATAAATAAAGAACTAAATTTGCGGTAAAATAGCATAAATATAGCACTATGGCAATACGATATTGACATTTTTATATCATGTCCGTTAATATCGGAGCGTGTAAAAGTTAGGGTAAATATCTATAGGGAATTTAAGTTTTTTTCTGGCTCAATGCTGAAGTTTTTCTGACTGTTTCCTCCATACCTATTCCCTCCATA
>JBFRWR010000162.1:0-3155 GCA_051439685.1 Trichodesmium sp. | reverse complement strand
AAATATTTGGGGATAGACTAGGTTGGAGAAAAGCCAGAATATGGCAAAAATATGAGCAGTTAAATTTCTCCGAAGATGCTCCTAAGGGTCATTTACCAGTAGCAATAAGAGAACCAGAAGTTACTGTTAATATTCCCGAATTTATGATTACTAAACGTTTGCGTCGGGTACTATATTCTAGGGTGAAAGAATGTGGACTTTAATCAGTTATAGCGCTACGCGCTAGGGAGTAGGGAGTAGGGAATAGGGAGTAGCAGACTTTTCAAGGGTTTTAGGATTTAGAAATGTCCTAACCGTGTCGGCGTAGTGCTTATCATATAGAATACGGTTGAACAGTCGTCATAGCGACGATAGGAAGCAATCTCCGCGCACCTCTGAGATTGCTTACTTACACTCCGTTCCAGTCGCAATGACTTAGCTATAGTAATCATTCGGATTCTATATCAGTTATCAGTAGACTTATCCAATAATCAAAAATAAAATCAATTATTATCCAGAAATTATCAATTATTTCTTCCTGTTCCCTGTTCCCTGTTTTCTGGAGATGTCTAGTTATCACTACGAATCATCTCTTAGCTTTTACCTTCAGAAAAAAAATAATCTAAAATCTAGAAAATTCGAGTAAATTCGGATATTTGATGGCCTGATACTTATTTTATATCTGGAATGTTGATTTATCAACATTTACTTATAGAATAAAAAACGATTTGAAAATTCACCATTAGGAGTGGAGCTTTGAACAACGAAAGTCTGTCACAAAATTTGTCATTAACCCCAGAAACTATCGTGGATGAAATTCCCGAAGCAGTAAGGGACTCCCAAAAAATAGAAGAAATTATCGAAACTCCAGTTCAAGAAAAAAAATGGATATGGAGTTTAATAGGAATAGCTGTTTTAGCAGGGATAATTACTTTAGGACTACAAATTTTATCTAATTTCAATCAAGTTAATGCTTCATCGACGGAAACAGAAACTGAAACTAATAATATTCAGGTAACTAGCTCTCCTGAGATAGAAAATTCTATAATTGAGTCAGATAAAAATCCCCTTTCAGAGTTGCCTTATAAACAAGCAACAGAAACAGAATTAGCATATATAAATCCTGAAAATGATATTAGATTGGAAATAAATGCAGCCAAAAAATTTCAGCAAATGCTTAATGCTGCCAGAAATGATGGTATTAATTTAATAGCATTAAGAGGATTTAAGTCTCAATCTGAGTTAGAAACTTTAGCAAAAGAAGCAACTTCTCTAGATAATTTTTCAGCTTTAAGTTACGGGGAATATATAACAGGTTATGCTGTTGATATTGGCGATAAAAATGCGCCAGCAACTCATCAAAATTTAGATTTTGAAAATACAGTTGCATTTGAATGGTTACAAAATTATGCTGCTTATTTTAGTTTTGAAATGATACCTAGCGAGCCAGAAAAAGGTGTTAGTTATCAACCTTGGCATTGGCGTTATGTAGGCGATCGCCGTAGTCTCGAAACTTTTTATAAAAATCAACCTGATTTTGTACCGGAAACATCAGAATTAGTTGAAAAAAATCCAGAATCAAGTAGGTAGTAAAAATCTCAATTTAATATAATGAAAAAAATTAATCAATTAGCAATTATTGGGGGAACTCACGGCAATGAATTTACAGGAATATATCTGATCAAAAAGTTTGAAAAATTTCCCGACTTGATTAGCAGAACTAATTTTGCCACTAAAACATTATTAGCTAATCCTCAAGGATTTGCAGCAGTCAAAAGATATATTGATACAGATTTAAACCGCTGTTTTAAACTTGAAGATTTAGAGGATCAGACAAAGACTAATTATGAAGAAAGTCGGGCAAAATTTATTAATCAAATGCTCGGTCCAAAAGGCAATCCTAAATTTGATTTGATCTTAGATTTGCATACTACCACTGCGAATATGGGATTAACAATAGTATTAGTAAATAATCATCCCTTTAATTTAAAAATGGCTGCTTATTTAAGTTCTGTTGAATCAGGTGTAAAGATATATAGTTGGATTAATCCAGGAGTCGAAAATTCGTTTATAAATTCTATTTGTGAGCAGGGTTTTGGCATTGAAGTCGGTCCGATCGCTCCAGGGACTCTCCAGGCAAATTTATTTCAAAAAACAGAAAAGTTAGTTCAGACAAGTTTAGATTTTATTGAAATGTTTAATGAAGGTAATCTGCATCAAATGAATGGCCATATAACAATTTATCAACATTTAAAAGTTGTAGACTATCCCAAAACTGAAGATGGAGAAATTGCAGCAATGGTTCATCCTCACTTACAAGGTAAGGATTATCACAAATTAACTCAGGGTGAACCAATGTTTTTAACTTTTGATGGTAAAATAATTTATTATGAAGAAGAGACTCCTGTCTGGCCAGTTTTTATTAATGAGGCAGCTTATTATGAAAAGGGAATTGCTATGTGTTTAACAACAAAAGAGACTATTACCGTTTAAATATTTTGTACAATTTGTAACTTTTGAACCAGATATGAAAGTATTGTTAATTAAATTAATTAAAGGCTACAAAATTTTAATTTCGCCAATGTTACCGCCTTCCTGTCGTTTTCAACCCACTTGTTCAGAATATGCGATGGAAGCGATCGAAAGGTTTGGTATTTTTAAAGGAAGTGGTATGGCAGTTATGCGAATTTTACGTTGTCATCCCTTTCATCCTGGGGGTTACGATCCAGTACCTCCAAAAGAGTAAGCTTGTACTCATCTAACTTGCTCGTTTATTTGATTTCTCGGTGGTGGTGCATAGTAATGGTAGTCGATTGTAATTATTTTTGTTACGAGACACAGTAGTGGGAGCATCTTGCTCCCTGTAGGGACGTTTTGCTGCGCAACATGAAACGCATTTTTGTTATGCAACGTCCCTACTATTTACCATTACTATGCAGGACTACTGATTTCTCAATCTCTTGACTTCCCCTCCTGGGAGGAGTTATATCATGTTCGGTTGAACAGTTATAAATAATTAGGGAGGAGTCAGGAGACAGGAGACAGGAGACAGGAGATAGGAAATAGGAGTCGTAGGGACGTTGCATGCAACGTCCGTACAGGAGTCAGGAGGGAAGAAGAGGAAGTTTTTAAGTATTAAAGAGGAAGTTTTCAACTATTAAAGAGGAGCAAGTTTT
>JBFRWR010000161.1:0-5005 GCA_051439685.1 Trichodesmium sp. | reverse complement strand
AAAAAAGCATAAGAAACCACACCCACAAACGCCAAAAGAAATATATTTAAAACCCCAGAAGCATTCCATAAAGCATGAAGAATAGAAGCAGTAAAATAACCAACTCCTAAAATCAACCAACTATTACGACGTCTTAAAACACTCAATCCAATAAAATAACCAAAATAACCACTATAAGCCATGTGCCCAGCTACGGAACCTAAAATTCTGGGAATTAATAATTGTAATCCCACCAATTCACCTGCTTCTACACCTAATTGTAGACTAGCACTATCAACAATACTCGGCACATATTGCCCAAGAGTTTCCAATAAAGTAAATCCTACTGCTGAAGCAGTTCCTAATAATATTCCATCTAAAGGTTCCCACACACCAATTTTTTTTCCCCAAGATTTCGGTAAATTACGACCTATGAATAATGCTAAAAACACAGGCAATGCTTTGAGCAACTCCTCCATTAATCCCGCTCCAAAAAACATCCTGATTAGAAAATTAAAAAAGCCAACTTGCTGAGGATTTACTGATATATCCCCAGGAAGTATCATCCGAAATACTCCAATAAAAACTGTAAGAATAGGACTCAATAAAATTAAAACAGTTGTTAAAGCAGCTCCAAATAATACCCACCAAGGCTTTTTTTTGCCACAAAGTCGATAAACAAAATAATAAGCTGCACTAGCAATATAAGCTGCTAACAATAAATTAAAAGCTGCTGCTTTACCAACAGTAAAAAACATCAAAACAACAAAAATTACAGTGATAATACCAGGATAAAGATAAGCCTTTTTAACTAATTGTTTTCCGGTCGAGGCAATCGGAAATAACTGTGTTAAAGTTATCGAATCAGTATCTTCAATTTGAGAATTAGCAATAGAATTAACGATAGGTGGAGTAGATTGTACTGGTTGTGATACTGATGGGTTTGATTTTTGGTGGGAGAGATTGTCAAACACAAACTCCGGCCCATTATGACCAAGTGTAATCCGATCGCCTACCTGTAAAATTTGACATCCGTGCAGTCTTTGTCCATTAATATAAGTCCCATTAACACTATTTAGATCGCAAATTTCCCATCTTAAAGTGTTAGTTCTTGTATATTTGGAGTGAAGACGAATTAGTGCATGACGGCGAGAAACCATCCTATATAATTTTGTTTCTAAGACAATTTGACAGCTTGGATCGCGTCCTAGCATTACCTCTTCTGTCTCAGATAGATACTTCTTGATCAGTTGTTCTTCAGATACCCTTCTCGTAGACAGTTGTCGCAGAAATGCCATTTTTCATATATTTTGGTTATCAAAATAATTATCAATGAGCAATGAGCAAATTTTAATGAAAAGTTGTTCATTGCTGAATTTAAGTTATCAGCTTTTAGCTTTACAATAGTTAGTATTTAATGGCCAGCTCAAAAAGTTTAAAGTTTGAGGCGCTAACTACTTAGTCTTGTTAGATAAAAATATACTATCCTCAATCAAAAAGGCCAGAATGGTACTGATTGGTAATGCCTATTACTTGCTGCTATAGTAGGGAACAGGAAAGAGTAGGAAAATCTAGTTTCATTAATTGATAATTGATAATTACCTCTGGTTAAAACCCTTCTTGATTGAATATCAGGAAATATTATTTCTTTTTTTCCCCTATCCAAGGGGAGGCTTTAAACCTGAATTATTTAATTAATAATAATTAATAATTAATAATTAATAATTCGGTAAGATTTATCTATTAGTATATGTTCTAAACTATCTATTCCTAATATTTGCTGAAAAATTAAGGTATGAAGCCTCTCGATTCATTAGACTTCTTGCAGAACTCAGGGAGTAGGGAGTAGGAAGTAGGAAGATAAAATTGTTTATTTCACATCTTAAATTAATGTAATTAAAAATTTTGCAAGAAGTCTATTCAGAAAAAAGCTGTTGTTTGCAGAGCATTCAGTTAGGATGGGATGGCGTTAGCGGAGCGTTAAGGTTTGCCTTAGCATAACTTTACGAAAGTTGTGCGGAACCCTAAACACTATATCCAATCAAGGAAGAGAAGAAAAAAATTTCTTTTAGCTAATCCCTATATTACAAAAGAGGTAATTATTAATTAGTGCTTGCTGATTAAATCTCAAAGGATTTACAGATAAAGATTTTAGCCTTTTGGGGTCGGTAAGAAAGTACGCCAGTTTCAGCTCTTAATACTCAAAAAATTAGTATTTTCGGCGCATAGTTGGGCAAAAAAATTACTCCCCTACTCCTGAAAAAAGACTTTTTCAGCAAACCCTAATTAGGCGTTGCTGAATAAAGCTAAAAGTTAGGATGGCTAAGAAAAAATTGCTTTTTATCTTCAATTTATCTCCTAGTTATGCGCTGCTGATTAGCCTCAAAATACTAAAATTTTCTGCTGAAATTCAAGAAAATTCCTTAAGATAAAATAGCCAAAACCATCTCCTTTCCCACCATCTCCCCATCTCCGCGTCCCCGCGTCTTCGCGTCCCCGCGTCCCCGCGTCCCCGCGTCCCCCCATCTCCACGTCCCCGTGTCCTACCCATACCAAACAATTTTTTCAGCAGACTAATTATTGAAAGGACTTACGCAATACATTAGAAAAAACTATGGCGTTATGATAGGCATAGTTTCTTTTTTACCAAAATGCGTAAGTCCTGATTTACAGCACTTCCCGCTGTCAATGAGGTGCATTTAGCAGGTAAGATATCCACCCTACAAGATTTTTACTATTCAAACTTGTACCTCATTTGTCCGAAATCTGCTGTAATTTTTACTGATTAGCTTTAGCATCTTGAATTGCTAAATAAAAAAATAAGCCCGCTAGAGGTATACTCAAACTGAGAATTACTCCTGTGACTAAACCACCTAATTCTGGCTCTCCAGAGGATAACTCAAAAATAGAGCCAACTGCAGCGATCGCTGCTATACAAGACACACCCAAAAACAAACTTGATTTAGGAGTTCCGACCATAGTTTTTTCCAAAATTTATTGACTTTTTTCGTTTTTTGTGATAATGATATTCAACTGTGGGGCTAAAAATTAAGGATTGCATAATTGCGGGATGATTTTGTTAGAGAGAATTGAGCATAATCCCCGTGTATCCGTGTCCGAGTGTCCTCGTTTCCCCCTCAATCATCCCCATATTCAACAATGCCAAAAATTAAGCCCCTAGATATTAATTTCCACTAAGAATCAAATAACTGATTGAACAGCTTTAGCAGAGAACTTATGCTTAGTCAACTCTTCATTTAGTGCCAACTTATTTTCTACTCGGTCTACAAAAAGAACCCCATGAAGATGATCCATTTCATGTTGAATAGCTCTAGATAATAATTCTTTAGCCTGAAGAGTTTGAGGACGACCATTTTCATCTTTGTAGGCCACTTCAATAATAGCAGGACGTTTAACCTCCAAATAAACCCCAGGAATACTCAAACATCCTTCTTGGAATAGACAAACATCAGTCCCATACCTTTTAATTTTAGGATTAATCAAGACTAGAGGAGGATTAGCAGAATTATCTGGCTCACAGTCAATAACAATAACTTGCTTGTGGACAGCAACCTGGGGTGCAGCCAAACCAATACCATCAGCACTATACATAGTTTGGAGCATTTCTCGCACCAATTGTCTAATATCATCATCTACTTTAGCAACTCGCTTGGCCGACTGGCGTAAAGAGCGATCGCCCAAATAATGTATTTCCAAAGGTGGGTTTGTCAGTTTTTCCTTATTAACTATAATTTCAGAACTCATAGTGTCTTAACTTACCAAAATCGCTACATATTTAATTTGTTTATAGGTATTTTTTCTACCTCTTCCTTTATCTTAAGAAAATATACGATTCCTGTCCATAAACAGTTTAGATGAAATTGGGCTAATTGGCTCTAGCTGAACCCAGAGTTACTGAATTGGGCAGTTACGATCCAGGAGGCTAACTGTTAACTGATAAATGAAATGACATTATTGAAATGAATTGATATTAGGACATTCCCCTGTCACCTTTCAACCCAGATTTTTCGTAAGTGCCAAAACACTTACTGCTATACACATACCACATCCAAACCAAAATTCCTAAATTAGCAAGTATAATAGTTGATTTAATTTTGCCTAATATTTGCCGATTTTTGTCTAGACAAGCTTAGTCCCAATCTGCCCAAATGTAATAATTGAAATAAACCCTAATATATAGCTAAACTTACTCAGAGAATACTTATAGCGCTACGCGCTAGGGAGTAGGGAGTAGGGAATAGGGAGTAGCAGACTTTTCAAGGGTTTTAGGATTTAGAAATGTCCTAACCGTGTCGGCGTAGCGCTATACTCTAATTTCTTGCATAGCAAATTCTTATTCTTACATAGATAGGACTTACGCAAAACAATGCAATTCTGTCATTGCGTTAGCGCAGCTTTGCGATAGCAAGCGACAGCGACGCAATCTCAAACGCCCAAAAATCCTTCCTAATGCGTAAGTCCTGATAGAGTAGCTTTCCCAGCTCTTACTCTATATATATATTTTTTTTAAAAAAGCAACAATTAAAAATCTAATGAATAATAATTCCAACTCCTCTCCAGCTAATTATCCCAATTCCAGCCCAATATCAAACAGTCCAAATGGTACACAGGAAGCAATTACTCCTGTAAAAACACCAACAACAATAGAACAGTTAAACTTTGTGGATAATGAAATAGAACAAATGCTTCCCAGCTCTCCTACACACAATGTTTTACTGGACAAACAAAAAGATCAAGGGCCAAGAAATAGATTAGCATCCATTATTACCCTAATAGCGATCGCAATAATGATTCTGGGGTTAGCTATAGATAATGTTCTACTTGGTTATACCAGTGCGGTTGTAGCGATGATAGCTTCAGTCAGGATGATTTGGCCTAGTTGGGGTAAAGTCTGGAAAACTTTGATACCTCCAGTTTGGCGTAACCTAATTATCGCCTGCTTTGGTATCCTAGCAGCTATTGTCGGCTTACTCATGTTAAGTGGAGCAAACCAAGAACCAGGTAG
>JBFRWR010000160.1:0-2916 GCA_051439685.1 Trichodesmium sp. | reverse complement strand
CTCCTGTCTCCTGTCTCCTGTCTCCTGTCTCCTGTCTCCTGTCTCCTGTCTCCTGTCTCCTGTCTCCTGTCTCCTGTCTCCTGTCTCCTGTTTTTCATGCTACATTTTGTCGTGCGGAATGTAGGTTCTAGGCTTTAGGCAACTGATAACAGGCAACAGGCAACAGACAACAGACAAGAAAGATAAAACTGTACCTCACTAGGGTCAGAAACGCTATACAAAGTTTTCTTCAAGAAGACCTTATTGATGAAATGATTATTACTCGCGCCCCAATTATTCTAGGAAAAGGATTTCCTTTATTTGGTTATAAGAACATCTTCAGTTTAGGCACAAAAAAACGGAGATATACAATAATACTCTGGTCAAAAGCCACTATATACGAGATAGATAAAGTAATTACTCAGCAGATTTTTTGCTTGATTACAAAAAGGAATATTAACAAATGCCTTATAGTAAATTCAACTTAGATGAATTACTAACAGATTTCAATCTAAATCTAGTCGAACTTCGAGGTAAATTCAACAATTTACCTGAAGTTGTACCTAGTAAAATACTACAAGAACTTTTCCAAGACTATATACCTTTAGCAGTTGCTATTGGTTCAGAAAAAGCACGTTCTGAGTTAATTGTTGCACCAATTTTAGTAGAGGTAAAGAAACAACTAAATAATCAAATTAGCATTTTTTCAGGAATAGAATTTAACGTTAATCCTGACCAAGGTTTAAATGGTTTTTGCGATTTTATTATTAGTCGTTCTACGAGACAACTTGTGATTGAAGCACCAGTTGTTGCTTTAGTAGAAGCCAAAAATGATAATCTGAAATCTGGTTTTTCTCAATGTATTGCAGAAATGATAGCTGCTCAAATTTTTAATCAAAGAAAAGGCAACAATATTAATAAAATTTATGGTGTTGTGACAACGGGAACAGTTTGGCAATTTTTAGAGCTAGAGTCTCAAATTATAACTGTAGATTTGGAGGAATATTCTATCAATAATTTATCGAAAATCTTCGGTATTTTAATTAGTTTGCTTAGAGTTTAGTAGTGTAACGCACCTAAATATTTACAGGAATTTTCAGCTTAATAAACCACATAAAAAAATTATAATCCTGTAGGGATGTTCCATAGAACCTCCCTACCTTGTGGTCTACTCAAGTGAAAAGCGCTGTAAGATAGTAATATTTGTAATAGACAATGCTTTATACAATTTTCATAAAATATTCCTACAGTTACATAACAAGTAAAAGGAGATAAGAAACGCCGGAACTAGGAAAGATAAATAGATAAAAAATGGAGGAAAAAACTTTAATTTTGACAATTAATGCAAGCCATAAAGTATTAAACTGTAGAAATAAATCACAAATTGGAATGTAACAGCCTTTTTTGAATTTAGTATTAGATTTCATTAAGAACTCTACTAGACTTGATAACTAAGACTTGCTGATTAAATATAAAAGTATTGACAGATAAAAGTTTTAGCCTTTTTAGCTCTGCAAAAAGTACCTGGTTTTCAGTTCTTCATGGTCAAAAATTTAGCATTTATGGTAAGAATTGGGCAAAAAAATTACTTCCCTACTCCTCTACTCCCCCCACTCCCCTACTCCTTTACTCCTTAAAAAAGACGTAAGCATTCACCCTTCAGCTATGAGCTATAAGTTATATCAATTCCCATGCATTATTACTATACTTGGACGATACTTCAGTTATTAACTAATCAACACAATTATAATCATTTTTCTGCTTATTTTAGCTAATTTAATGTTAATTGTTCTTATGTTTACGTCTCCCCCACTCTCCTACTCCCCTACTCCCTCACTCAACAAAATGTAGAAATTTTTTTGAGAAATGGTATTATTAACTCATTATCTTGGAAGCAGAAATTAGTCCTCAAGGAGAACTAAAAGTTACTACTAAAGTATACTCATTTAACCGGAGAAGGAATTATTCATTATTTGCTGAGTGCTGACTGCTAATAGCTGTTTGCGCAGCATTCCCCAGGAAATGCTTACAAAAAGACTTTTTCAGAAAACCTTAACTATGAGGTGTATATCGCCTCTAAACAGGTTTTTCTGTTACAGTTAGGATTAGTATATTTATTGTAAAAATAATCGAAAATTATGAAAATAGCGATCGCTCAACTTAACCCTATTATTGGTGATATTTCAGGTAATGCTAAATTAATTTTAGAGGCAGCACAAAAAGCACAAAGTTTAGATGCTAAATTGATGATAACTCCAGAATTATCATTGATAGGTTATCCGCCACGAGATTTATTAATTTATCCTAGTTTGATTGAAGCTGCTGCTTTAGAATTAGAAGGTTTAGCTAAAGATTTACCATCAGAAATAGCTGTTTTAGTGGGAACTGTAACTTTTAATTCTCAAGCTGCTGAAAATGGAGAAAAATCTTTATTTAATAGTGCAGCTTTATTAAGCAATGGAAAAGTCAAACAAATATTTCATAAACGACTTTTGCCTACTTATGATGTCTTTGATGAAGACAGATATTTTGAACCTGGTAAAACTAGCGATTTTTTTACATTTGAAATATCAGAATCTTCAGTTAAAGTTGGCGTGACTATTTGCGAAGATTTGTGGAATGATGAGGCATTTTGGGGAAAGCGAAATTATAATTGTGACCCGATGAAAGAATTAGCGGAACAACAGGTTGATTTTGTGGTTAATATGTCAGCTTCTCCCTACCGAGTTGGGAAACAAAAATTGCGAGAGGCAATGTTGGAACATAGTACGAATCGTTATCAAATACCAATTATTTATGTTAATCAAGTGGGTGGTAATGATGATTTGATTTTTGATGGTTGTAGTGTAGTTTTTAATTCTGCTGGAAAAGTGATTTATCGCGCTAAACCTTTTGAGACAAGTTTAGCAGTTGTAGAATTTAATTTGGCAAAAAAAG
>JBFRWR010000159.1:0-9508 GCA_051439685.1 Trichodesmium sp. | reverse complement strand
TCTTTCCGAGAAGAACATAATCTGAAAGATAAGTTTGTAGTTGTTTATTCTGGCAATATTGCTTTAACTCAAGGTTTAGAAACAGTAGTTAAAGCTGCTGCTAGTCTTAAGGAAAAATCGGAAATTTCTTTTGTTATTTTAGGGGAAGAAAAAGCGCGTCAAAAATTACAAGAATGTTGTGATAATTATCAAGCAGATAATGTAATTTTACTTCCTTTAGTACCGCGAGAAAAATTACCAGAAATGTTATCTGCTGCTGATGTTGGTTTAGTAATACAGAAAAAGACAGTTACTGCTTTTAATTTACCTTCAAAAATTCCTGTTATTCTTGCTAGTGGGCGTCCCATAATAGCTTCTGTTCCTGATACAGGTACGGCAATGAGAGTTGTGAAAGAAAGTGGTGGGGGAATAGTAGTTACTCCAGAAGATTCTCAAGCTTTAGCAGAAGCTATTTTAGAATTATATGAAAAGCCAGAAAAATGTCAGGAACTTGGTCAGCAAGGAAGAAAATATGCTGAAGAAAATTTTGGAGCTAAAAGTGCTTTAGATAGTTATGAAAGGTTATTTTCTGAAATTTTAGAGTGGAAGGAAGAAGGAGAAAGGAAAAAAGAAGAAGGTTGATGAAATTTTAGAGTGGAAGAAAGAAGGAGGAAGGAAGAAGGTTAATTATTAATAGACATTTCTAAAAATCAAAAATAAAATCCCTTCTGATCCAGAAATTATGAATTACTTCTCCCTATTGCCTATTCCGTCTTTTCTGGATAGGAAACAAGCAAAAAATATTTACCCAGTCAGTTTTAAAGATGCTTTCCATACAGAAGAAGTTTTTGTTTATTCACATTCCTAAAACAGCAGGTAATTCAATTCAGAATATTCTAAAACATTACTCTGAAGACGAAATTGTTTGCGTTAACTCTTTGCAAGATGGTGTAGAAAGATTTGAAGTAAGAAATAAAAATTTTCCTAACATACATAAACACTCGTCTTTACTTGACTACTATCAAGTTTTATCACCAGATGTTTTTCATTCTGTTTATAAATTTTCCGTTATGAGAAACCCTTGGGAAAGAATGATTTCTTACTTTTTTTCGCCACACCGTCAAACCCAAACTTGGAATAGAGATGAGTTTATTAATTTATTAGAAAAAGTACCAACAATGTTTGAGTATCTAAATACTCATGGTTTACCCTCAAGCAAACCTGAAGTTAATTTTGTTATGCGTTTTGAATCTCTTGAGAACGACTTTAGAAAAGTATCCCAAATATTAGAATTAGAAAACTTTCAGCTTCCTATCCGTAATAAATCAAATAGAGAAGATTATTGGAAATATTACGATTCCGAATTAGTTGATCTACTGGCACATAAGTATGCAGTAGAGATTTAGTATGCTGGATATTCTTTTTGTAAAGTTCTCAAATAAATTTATTTGAAAGCTCTACAAAATTTAGAAAAATTTTAATGGAACTAACTAATTTTTAGTAGACTAAAACTTCTCATTTTAATACCTTATAACAAAAGTAACTTATGCTGAGGGTATATATAAGCACGAGGTTTTTTACCGAAAAATTGGGTTTAAAGCCTCGCCCTTCCAGGGCAACTTTTTACGTGAAGATAGTATGGCAGTCAAAGTAAAGGTTAGGACATTTCTAAATCAAGAAACTCTTTGATATTGTGCTGTTCCCTGTTCCCTGTTCCCTAGTGCGTAGTGCTATAATTTTTAAAAAGTTAACAGGTCTTTTTAAAAAATAGGGGTGGGTTTTCATTTGAGTAAAATCTCTTGAAAACCCACCTCTAAATTTTTTGTAATTCCAAAGATACTAGAACTAATATTACTTGCTTGCTGCTTTAACGAATTTTTCTACTAATGGCATTACATGATCAACATCTTTCCAACCAAGTATTTCTGTCACCTTTTTTTGTAAGTTTTTGTATGTTCTAAAAAACTCAGCAATTTCTTCTAGTCGATGAGGCGCTACATCTTTGAGAGATTTAACCTCAGTATAACGTGGGTCTTCTTCTGGAACACAGAGAATTTTTTCATCCCTGTCTCCTCCATCAATCATCTCTAACATTCCAATAGGTCTAGCTGCAATAACACATCCAGGAAATGTTGGCTCATCCATAATTACCATTCCATCAAGGGGGTCGCCATCATCTGCTAGGGTATTAGGAACAAACCCATAATCATAAGGATATTGTACGGAAGAAAATAATACACGGTCAAGAGCAAAGGCTTGTAAATCTTTATCAAATTCGTATTTATTTTTGCTTCCGGCAGGAATTTCTATCAGGACATTGATAAGTCCTGGTTTGGGTTGAGCTGGAATTAGCGATAAATCCACAAAATTTCTCCATATTAACTAAAAATGAGTATATCAAGAATTGGGTTCTAGAAGAAATTTTTATCTCTGATAGTTGTCAATATATTTTTTTCTCTGGCAACTAATCAATCTGCTGAAGTCTCAGGAAAAATCTTGAGGGAACTTGCTCATCTATATAGATATAGAAATAAGCGTAAAAGAGAATTTAGAGATTTTTCATGGAAAGTCTCGACAAAGGTTGCTTGAAGATAAATATTTAATTTCTGGAAATGTCTGATAAATTTATCTAAAACTCAGTTAAAATCAACCCTGATTTTATATGATATTAAATTTGACTAATTTTGCATATCATCTTGTCAAATTTTTCTCAGATATTTGTTTGATCAGGATATTAAAGGGCAAGGTTAGCTACAAAAGTATTTATTGTTAAAGTTTTATCCTCTAAGAGATGATTAATATTTGGTAAAACTAATCAGATTAAATCAAATACAAATTATTTGATTATCTCGAGTAAATGGAATAGTAAACTGCCAAAAATCAGAAGGAAAAAATTCCCCTGATTCTGGAGAAAGTTTCCACTTATCTTTCTCTGGATTTTTCATCTCTAACTCACAGATAAACCAAGTAGAAAAATTTCAGTCAACTTCTCCAGAATTAGAAGAGCAGAAACATTGATTTATCTGGAAAATTTCTCTGTACAGAAGATTAATCTTGAGCCAAACCTCAGATAATTTTACCCATCAACAGGAATCAGATTAAACCAAATACAAATTATCTGACTATCTCCAGTAAATATAATAGTAAACTGCCAAAAATCAGAAGGAAAAATTACTAATAATCCTGCTTGTGATTGAACTTTATATTTCTCTTGGTTTTCCATATCTAACTCTGATATCAAAGAAGTTCCAAAAGTTAAGCAACCTGCTGGAGAATTATTTTCTTTTATAGTCTTCGGAACTTGAATATAATAAACGCCACTGCAATAAATTTCAGGATGAATATGAGAATTTTGAAATCCTTCCGACTCTAAAACAACTGCCCAACCACTGAGCTTCCACTTTGAGGGTAAATTATGAAAAAATTGATAATTAGAGTTAGGAGTAAAACGACTAAAATAATCATGGAGAGAAGTATTAATTTTTTTGCTCAGAGCAGCAATTACAGGATTATTATCTGTAAAAATTTCGTAGGTTTGACTACCCCTATTTATCCGTTTATCTAGTTGATATTTTAAAAGAGTAAGATGTTGAACAATGTAATTTTTTAAGTCACTATTATTTGTTCATTTTTTCCTTAATTACCTCAGCTTGATAAGCTCCCTTTTCAAAAGTATCAGCTAACTCCCAAATAGAAGGATAAACTTGACTCATAATAATACCCATCATTTCTTTTTCTGGATCGACAAAATAATTAGTTCCAAATAAACCTCCTCCTCTAAAACTACCTAGAGAACTAAGTGCAGTTGAATTTTCAGAATTCTCCTTAACTTCAAACCCATTAGTGTATTTATAACCAACACTTATCGGACGATCTTTGAAACGATCTTGAGGACGAATAGAGAGAAATTTTTCAATGGTTTCTTGATTAGCTATTTTCACAATTTGCTGCCCATCTTTACTCTTTAAATTTCCCCCATTAAGTAGCATTTGTAAAAAACGAGCAAAGTCATTAGGAGTAGAAACTAAACCAGCACCTCCTGAAAAATAAGTATCTCCTGTAAGATAAGGATAAGCTTCATCAATAAATAAACCAGGTTTTAATTCTCTAGTTTTCTCACCTATAGATTCTAAATTTCCATGGGTATTTGGAGTATAAGTAACTGCCAAACGATTTAACTTATCTTTAGTCACAAAAAAACCCGTATCATCCATTTCTAAAGGAACAAAAATTCGCTCTGCCAAAAACTGATTGAAAGGTTTTTGGGAAACAACTTCTATTAGATAACCCAAAACATCTGAGTTAAGACCATAAAGATAATTTGTACCTGGTTCAAAAGCTAGAGGAACTTTGCTTAAACGATTTACCATTTCGCCAATAGTTCCTGAAGTAGTTGAAAGACCATCAGAAATATTAGCAGCTTCTAATAAGGGAAATAAAATTGGTTGATTTTGGAAATTATAGGAGATTCCCGAAGTATGATTTAGTAATTGTTCAATGGTAATCTGATTTTTTGCAGGGGTGGTAGTATAATTATTTCCACTTCCCGAATTACCTCGTACTAGAACTTTCATATTAGCGAAAGAGGGAATATATTTAGAAACCGGATCAGTTAATTTTATCGACCCATCTTCTGCCAATAAATAAGTAGCAAAACCAGTGACAATTTTAGTTTGAGAAGCCATCCGAAAAATATTATTTTCTACCATTGGAATTTTATTTTCCAGATTGCTAAACCCAAAAGTTTGACGATAAGCTATCTTGCCATCTTTGACAATTAAACCCACTGCACCAGCAATTTTTCCACTGTCTACAAAGTTTTGAATATCTTCTGTTAAAGCATTAAGTGTGACTGAAGAAAGTCCTACTAATTCTGGGTTATCTACTGTAGTAAAACCCTGGATTTTTACTACCAGCCCCAGATTAACTAAAGCTGATATTATTAAGATTAATAAGAATCTTTTGAGCTTGTTCATATTTTGTGTAATATACTGCTTCTAAAAAGGCAGTAAAGCTTCATAAGTGCGAGATTCAAAAGTATTAATTAACTCTCCTTTAAAATGGTAGACTTGACTCATAGTAATACCAATCATCTCTTTTTATAGATTAACAAAACAATGAGTATTAAATAAAGTTAACCATTGAAAACTTCCTACATAATTAGGTTGAGTTGAGACATCCGCATTATCTTTAACAACAAAGCAATTAGTAAACTTATAACCTCTAATCTTTTAACCTTACAGGAAAAGCTGAATCCTGAATGCTGAATGCTAATAGCTGAATACTTACCCTGTAAAAACTGAGCCAAAGATTTTCCAGATACTACTACAATTGATAATTATATCTTCATCTCAGTATTAAGCTATAAATATTATCTAAATACCCTATGATTTGATATTTTAAATAGCATTAACAAATGAAAGTGAACCAAAATTACTTAATCCGTTGAATCTTAAAAAAAGACAAAGATATAGGGAAAGCACCCCCAAAAAACTTATCTTAAACAAGAAAAATTAAAAACTTTCCTAATCATGTCAAAAATCACTCACAAAGAAGTATTCGACCTCTTAATCAAAGAAGTTCTTGAAGTTTACCCACAGATGGAAAATAAATTGGATTTTGTATCTAAAGATATTTTAAAACATCTTCTTTCTAATAGCGATGGTGTGAGAGAAAGATTGCGTAAAGGTTCTTTTACAAAAGATGATGGTGAAATTAATCAAACTGAAGCCTTTTTACTCACCTGGGTAGATGAAGTATGGGATGTAGAAAATGGTAATCAAGATTTATATGAAAAATTTATCTCTGACTTAAATGGAACACCACAGGAGTTTGATTTATATGATAAAAATGTACCTCAATAAAGTAATTTAAGTTGTGGCTAAACAAACAAATCTAGAAAGCATTTAGTCGTCAGCTATCAGCTATAGAAATCCTCAATGATTTGTGCCCAAAAATGGTCTCCAAATCCAAGCGAAAATCGGATTTGGAGAGCAAACCGCTACGATAAAATGTTACAACCCATTCAGGATCGCTATATCAAATAAAGGAATTTATTGTTCAAGAATATTCGAGTGAAAATATTGTCTGGGTTTAACAAAAACTTAATTCTACTAATAAGAACAATATCTAAATAAGTATTAAAATAGAGCGATAATTACTAGATATTTTAAAGTGTAGGAATATGACAAATAATTCTTTTTTTGATGAATCTAGAAAAACATCTTTAGTTAAAGCTGAAATTGTAGCTAAATATTTTTGGGCTTGGGCAAAAGTTATAATACTGCAAACTAAAAAATGGGGCAAAGATATTACATCTATCGATCTGTTTTCTGGGCTTGGTCATGATCAAGATGGTTCAAAATCTAAGCCATTACTAATTTTATTGGAAATCATATAACCCACTTTCTGCGCTCTAAAATATGGTTTGAAACTAATTTATAGGTCAGACAAATACTATAATAAATTTTATAATATCCATAACATTAGCAATAAATATATCAATAAAAATTACAGATATATTCTGGTAAAATTTATTCCCGTAGATATCCTTCTTGAGAATAGTATAAAATGAAGTGAAGAAAATAAAAATATCACAAATATGGCTCAAACAAAAATAGGTTCACTACGAATAGCAGCTCAAAAAATAGGTGTTACTTTAGAAGAATATATAGCAAATAAAGAAGTAGGTTTGAAATGGTGCACTAAGTGTAAACAATGGAAACATATAGAAAATTTTGGGAAGGACAAATCACGCTATGATGGACTAAATTCTATTTGCAAAAGTTGTAAAAATCAACGTAAAACATCTGGACCTGGACGTAAAGAGCGTGAAGCTAAAAAGCTTGAAGGTTTGAAATGGTGTAGAGGATGTCAAAAATATTTGCCCTCTCAAGAAGTAAAATCAGGTGCTTGCAAGCTTCATATTGCAGCAGAAGCTAGGCAAAGATATGCAAACAATGAAAAACATAGACTAGAAAGACGACAACATTCTCATAGTAGAAAGCGAAATGTCGATCCGATCCCTTATGAAGCGCAAAAGTTCTTGATGGAAATATTTGATGGAAAATGCGCCTATTGTCTCAAACCAGCTAATACTTGGGATCATATTATTCCTATATCTAAAGGAGGGCAAACTACACCTGGTAATGTAGTTCCTGCTTGTATTCAGTGTAATAGCTCTAAAAATAATCAAGATGTTTTTGAATGGATGAACAAAAAATCTATTACTCCTCATCCTGAGTTTATTAATAGAATTATCATTTCTAAGTGTGGACTTTATGGTTAGATAATTTATACCTGTCATTCAATACCTATTAGACATCTCCAAATAATAAAAAATAAAATGAATTATTGCACTAAATAATTTCCCTCTAATCCCTATTTTCTGAAGATGTCTATTTATTACTAGCTATAATTCAATCTGTATACTCAAAAAATAATTATTAGAGTGTCATTATTAACTAAAATATTTTTCCATTAGTTACTTAACTATAGCTTTTTTTTAAGTATAAATAAACCTATTTATTTACCAATATGATAACTAAAAATTATCTCAATAAGAAAATATAATACTGACTAAATATCAATAATAGTTGAATCTTAAAAAAAAACAAAGATATAGAGAAAGCCTCCCCAAAAAACTTATCTTAAACAAGAAGAATTAAAAACTTTCTTAAATCAAATCATGGCAAAAATAACTCACAAAGAAGTATTCGATCTCCTAATCAAAGAAGTTCTTGAAGTTTACCCACAGATGGAAAATAAATTGGATTTTGTATCTAAAGATATATTAGACCATCTTCTCTCTAGTAGCGATCGCGTGAGAGAAAGATTGCGTAAAGGTTCTTTTACAAAAGATGATGGTGAAATTAATCAAACTGAAGCTTTTTTACTCACCTGGGTGGATGAAGTATGGGATGTAGAAAATGGTAATCAAGAGTTATATGAAAAATTTATATCTGAATTAAATGGAACACCAGAGGAATTTGATTTATATGACAAAGAAGTACCTCAAATTAATTAATAATTGATAATTAATAATTCATAATGAAAACTATATAGCAATCCTAAATTGGTCGTGACAATTTTGATAATATAGCAATCCTATTTTATTTGTTGATAAAAATCTTACTGCTTTTAGGTAACTGAGAATAGGTAACAGTTAACAGGTAAGAGTTTCAGTTTTTTTATTTACTTTTTGATTTGTTGTAACCTCTTTAGGATTCCTATAGTTAATTTGATCTGAAAACCTTGAATATTCTGAATTCTGAATTCTGAATTCTGAATTCAGACTCCTAACTACTACCAAAATATTACAACATATTAGAGGGTTGCTATAGTAATCAGCGCTTCTTTTGTCAGAATTAAAAAACATATAAATTAACTCCAAAACCCTTACCGATAAATTAAGGTATAAAGCTTCTCCATTTATGGAGGAAAAAGAAAAAAATCCTTTTAGTTAATCCTCTTCTTTATAAGAAGAGGTAATTATTAATTATTAATTATTGAAATATTGTATATTGCCTTCATATCTATTTCCAAATAGTAGTAGGATTTTTGACACGAATAAAATAGGATTGTTATATCAGATTTAATCTATTGATAAAAATTTTTGGAGATTAATTATAAATTATCAATTATCCATTATCAATTATCCATTATTAATTATCCATTATCCAAATGCGCTTAAAATCTCTCGATGTATTTCGTGGCATAACAATTGCTAGTATGATTCTTGTTAATAATCCTGGCAGTTGGAATTATGTTTATCCACCCTTACTTCATGCAGAATGGCATGGTTGTACACCCACAGATTTAATATTCCCTTTTTTCTTATTTATCGCAGGTGTAGCAATGACTTTTTCTCTGTCAAAATACACCGATAAAAATCAACCTACTCCACAAATTTACCAAAGAATTTTCCGGCGATGCCTAATACTTTTCCTATTAGGTTTACTACTAAATGGCTTTCCTAATTACGACTTAACTACTATTAGAATTATGGGAGTATTGCAACGTATTAGTTTAGCCTACCTCCTCTCAGTAATAGCCATCCTTAACCTTTCCCGAAAACAACTTTACTGGCTTTCCGCTACCCTACTAATTGGATACTCGATAGCCATGCAATTAATACCCGTTCCTGGTTATGGTATTGGCAACCTTTCCGCAGAAGGAAATCTTGGCGCTTATATTGATCGCCTCATCCTTACTCAACAACATTTGTGGGTAAACAAACCATACGATCCAGAAGGATTATTTAGCACCTTACCTGCCATAGTAACTGTTTTGATTGGGTACTTTACAGGAGAATGGCTCAAAAATCAATCAATCAAAAGTCGTACCAGTTTAAATTTAGTAATTTCCGGTTTAATCTGTTTAATAGTCGGGTATTTGTGGGGACTATTTTTTCCTATCAATAAAGCTTTATGGACAAGTTCCTATGTGATATTTACTGCTGGATATGCTCTACTTTTATTAGCTGTTTGTTATGAGGTAATTGAAGTTAGAGGTTGGCAAAAATGGGGAC
>JBFRWR010000158.1:0-4552 GCA_051439685.1 Trichodesmium sp. | reverse complement strand
CTACTAATAATTTGTACAAAGATTTTTCAGCAGGTTGATTTTTCTGAGCTTCTTTCTCTTGTTGTAGTTGAAGGGATAATTTTTTGAGAGAGTCAAGATCGAGTCTTATTCCCTGAGATTCCATTTCGGCTAAAACCGATTCTAAAGGTTGTTCTATATCTACTAATAATTTGTACAAAGATTTTTCAGCAGGTTGATTTTTCTGAGCTTCTTTCTCTTGTTGTAGTTGAAGGGATAATTTTTTGAGAGAGTCAAGATCGAGTCTTATTCCCTGAAGTTCCATTTCGGCTAAAACGGATTCTAAAGGTTGTTCTATATCTACTAATAATTTGTACAAAGATTTCTCGGTCGGTTGATTTTTCTGAGCTTTTTCTAACTCTGCTCTTAATTTTTCTACTAACTGAAAAGTCACAAAAACTTGAGTACCACAATAGTCAGCTACTTTCAGAATATCTAGGTCGGCAATAGTTTGATTTCTAGAGACCACATCCTTATAACTGTGTAAATTTATTCCCGCATCTCTAAGATATCTAATATATATTTCTTCCAGACTATGTTTTGCTCCAGGATTTAATACATAACTTGCCAAAATTGTGTCAAAAACAACTCCAGCTAGTTTAATTCCTTGACAGCGAAAAACTAATCTATCAAACTTAGTATTCTGAAAAACTTTCGGATATTCGGCACTTTCCAAAACGGGTTTTAAAGCCTCCAATACTTTCACCTTATCCAGATTTTTTCCAATTTTATGTCCGGTAGGAATATAGGCAACATCTTCTATATTTTTTCCCCAACAACAACCAATTCCAACTAACTCTGCATCTCTCGGTTCCAAAGATGTTGTTTCCGTATCCCAAGCGACGGGAGTCTGAATATTTTTCTGTTCTTTTAAAATATTTACTAACTCTTTTAACTTTTCTGGAGTATCAATAATTTGAGGCTGAATATCTGATTTTATCGAAATTTGCTGTTGAGCTACCTTTGTATCTTCGGCGCTGAAAAACCAATCATCACTGTCTACTTCAACAAAAGTATTCGTCGATTTTTCTTGCGCCTGAATTTCTGATTCATCTTGCAAAGACTTAACTCCTGCTAACCCATCAAACTGCTGTTCTAAATCTGGAATTTGATTGAGAAAATGTTCTAATTCCAGCCTTTGCAAAATAGGTTCAATTTCTGAGCGAGAAAACCTTTTGACCTGACAATCTTCTAGATTAATATTTAGCGGAACATTTACTTCAATTTTTGCCATAAACTGAGAATGCTCTGCTTCAGCTTTTCCTGCTACTAACTTTTTCTGATTTGCTCCTTTGACTTTATCCAGAGAAGCATAAATTTCCGCGAGACAACCATATTCATTCAACAACTTAACAGCAGTTTTTTCCCCAATACCTCTAACACCAGGAATATTGTCAGACTTATCTCCACAAAGAGCTTTATAATCAACAACTTGAGTGGGCAAAATCCCCAATTTCTCCTTAACTTCTTCAGCAAAAAATTCTTTAGGAGTGCTACCTTTACCCGCAGCTAAATGTAAAACACTAATCCCCTTTTCTACATCTATTAATTGAAATAAATCTTGGTCTCCTGAAAGAATTTTTACCCGAACCCCAGCAACACTAGCTTTTTGTGCTAAAGTTCCTAAGATATCGTCAGCTTCATAACCAGGAGCAGTAATAACTCTTAAATTAAAAGCTTTTAAAAGGTCTTGCAAATTTGCTAGGTCAGTAATTAAATCTTCTGGCGCTTCTGGTCTATCTGCCTTATAATTTTCATCAGCTTTATGGCGAAATGTAGGTTGTCCTAAATCAAAGGCGATCGCTAAATATTTTGGTTTTTGAGTATCTATTACTTCTAATAAAGATTTTAGGAAGCCAAAACAAACGCTTGTGGGAATACCTGTAGAAGTTTTCAAGCCTCCACTACGACTTTTGGCAAATGCGTAGTAGGAACGAAAGGCGAGAGAGTGGCCGTCAATTAAAAGAGCGGTAGGAGGATTAGCGGACATTTGACATTGATATTTTGAGATGTTGCTCTATTTTAGCGGGTAGGTAACAGTAGAAAGTTGAAGATAAAGATTTTGTCTAGTTGAGTTTTCTGAGAGCTGAGAAATATTACCTCTATCTCTAGCACTATAGTTTTCTCGATAGATTTCAATTTTTAAAATGAGATTTGGAGGGAAACTAGGTGATAGGTTCTCTCCCCTCGGTTAATTTTTCTGTAGTTGAGTTTTCTGAGCGCTGAGAAATATTACCTTAATCTCTAGCACTATAGTTTTCTCAATTGATACAAAAACTTTCTCATTCTCTTCCCCCTACTCACTCCTAACTTCTAAGTTCTCCCTCATTACTGATATAGCAATCCGCCCATAGGTTGCGTGTAATCAAAAAGTAAATAAAAAGCCTGAAACTCTTAGCTGTTCCCTGTTCCCAGTTAAGCGTTCCCTGTTCCTTAAAAAGCAGTAGGATTTTTACCACGAATAAAATAGGATTGCTATAACTATTCAACCAGACATAAGATAATATGGCATTTTAGTAACTTTAAAGTCAAAATAGAAATTAAGTCTCTGCCAGTTTTGATTCAAATATCAGACTAAATGCAAAAAATAAGACTTTTCCTCACCCCGTACCACTAAATTCTTAACTACTAACTATTTTTACTTTTATAGTGTGGATGACATAAATCAATACTACAAAATTCTGGAACTTGAACCTGGCGCTTCTCTGGAAGAAGTAAAAGAAGCTTACCGAGATTTGGCTTTTGTCTGGCATCCAGATCGCTTTGTCCAAAACTCTCGCCTCCAAGCAAGAGCTACTATTCGTCTGAAAGAGATTAATGAAGCTTACCGCAAATTACGGTATTTATTGAGTAATTCTCAAGGGCAAAGTATTAGACCTCCAAAGACATCCACTCCATCACAACAAACATCACGGCCTCGTCCACCTTCTCCTCGACCTTCCGCTGCTCCTCAGCCTCCTCAAACAACTGAGAATTATCAGGCTAATCATACTTATCAGCAATATGTTCAAACATCCACTCGTCAGTCACATTCAACAACTTCTAATATCCCTTGGCAGGCTTTGATTGGAACTTTCCTTTTTTATGCTGTGACTGCCTGGGTTCTCGTTGTTTCTAAGTCCCCTGTCTGGACTTGGGCTGTGGTTGAGGGTGTGGCATGGATGGGCATGACTGTTTTGGCAATTGAGGGGTCAGGCTCCCAGAGGTGTTGGGCGATCGCTTTGTTGGGGGCTGGTGGAGGAGCTGGTTGGATAGCTGGACATTATGTGGGGGGTATAACGACTGCTGTGGCATGGGCTATAGTTGGATGTAGTTTGGGGGTAATGGCTGGTACTGAACCTAGGGCAAGAACGGTTGCTGCTGTAGTGACTATTGGTGGAGTAATTGTTTTGGTGGGATTTTTGGCTGGTAATGGGGCGGAGAATGTCTTGTTGGTGATTATTGGTTCAATTGTTTGGGCTTGTGCTGGGTTTGTGTTTGGGACAATAGTTGATGCTGTGATTGGCTCTAAGAATGGTAATGGGGTTGGGAGTATGTTGGGTTTTGTTTTGGGGTCTTGGGTTGGAGCTTGGTCTGCTGCTTGGAATTCTACTCGCTCTAAGACTGTGGCGATCGCTTTGGCTAGTGCTGGACCTGATATTATTTTGGGTTTGTGGGTGGCTTTGAGTATTGTTGCTGGGGTAATTGCTCAAATAGTAGCTGGAGAAAAATTGATAGAGTGGTTAAATGGCTTTTTTACTTTTGTGATTTTGGCTATTGTTTCTGGGTTAGGGTTGGGTTTTGGTTGGTGGCTTTCAGTTAGTCTAATTTGATTTCTTTTAATTATATTTAGGGTTTGCGCTCAAAAGTCTTATGGGTGAGGATAGGAGACAGGAGACAGGAGACAGGAGACAGGAGACAGGAAGAGTAAGGAATGATCAGGAGGCAGTCCTAAGAATTATCCCTTGATTTTTCAGCAAGAGCGTCAGCCTCAAATCCTAACTTTTTGTCGCTCGTAAGACCGAAACAAGCGCACTTTTTCAGGGTCTAAAAAGGCGCTTACCTATCTATCAAAGTATTGGCAGCTAAAGGTTTTAGGATTTTTCAGTCCAGAAAAAATAGGGGATTTTGAGCAGCTCTTGCCCAAAAAGTTAGTATTTGGGTAAGAGTTGGGGAGGTAGGTTCAACGGATAATTTTTCTGAATACTTTCTATAGAACTCTATGTTTCTCTTGGCTCGTAGGGGTAATTCATGTTTGCGTAGCATTCCGCAGGAAATTACCCCTACTCCTCACTCCCTACTCCCTACTCCCTACCTTCACAAAAAGACTTTTTCAGCAAGCCCTAATTAATAATTACCTGTTCTGTAATAGAAGGATTGGCTAAAAGGAATTTTTTTCTTTTTTCTCTTAAAACTCACCTTCGGCAGGTCAATTTGTAACATTAAAAGTAGTATAAAAATTAGTAGCTTGCTAGGTATTTATACTGTCTAGCTCCTACACTATGACCTTTCTCAGGAGTCAGATTATCAGGAAAATATTAAGCATAAATACTCA
>JBFRWR010000157.1:0-3254 GCA_051439685.1 Trichodesmium sp. | reverse complement strand
TAAGCGCTCTGAATATTTTCTGGCTGCAACAACGCTCATAATATTTAATTAAATTGACTCAAGTTAATCTCTACTATATTAACAGAAATATGTTGGATAAGTGGGAGTTCATTAATGAATAATGGATCATGGATAATTGATAATTATCAATTAATGAACAAGCTACTAATTTTCATACTACTTTTAATGTTACAAATTGACCTGCCGAAGGTGAGATATAATAACTAATAGCCGATCACTGAATACTGACATTGAATTAACTAAAAAAAAATATTTCCTTTTCTTAAACCTAATAGACATCTCCAATAATAAAAAATAAAATCAATTATCCCACAAAAATAATCAATTATTTCCCCCTACTCCCTATTTTCTAGAGATGTCTAATAATTGATAACTCAACTAACTATAATTACTATTAATCCAACTAACATATCTTTTAGTTTCTATCAACAAAGGATTAATTCCAAACCAATGACCATCTCGGTCTCGATACTCAAAAACAAACATACTTCTTAATAAAGTTTGACATTCCTCCTCCCCATTCACTCTTTGTTTTTCTACTACCTTAAATAACAACTCCCACTCATCAAAAGTAATAGCTCTAAGTAAATCGTCTCGGTATTCCTTAATCACACTTTCTAAACATTCATAAGAGAAAGGGGGGTCTTCTTGTTGTAAACAACTATAAAGCAACATTAAAAGTCGTCGCATATGACCTCCAGATATCCTGCAAAGTCGATCTAGAGTTTCTGGACTATCAAAGAGGTGAGGGATTAATTCTAAACGTTCTTGAGATGGTATTTCTGGAAAAGCTCTAGCTAATACCATTTCTCGTAACAATGCCATTCCTGGTTCATAATCATTAGGTTCCATTGTGGGTTGTTTAGACCTTATTTGTACAGGAACCATTGGCAATACTTTTGGTTTTACTCCAAATCTACTAGATAATCTCCCATAATCATTAGAGAACATTAAAGTAAGAGGAATAGTATAAACCACATGGCAGTTAAGTTTTTTAAGTTGTTCACCTCGATCTACAAATAAATATTCTGGTTGAGTACGTCCCCAAGACTTAGGTGAATTATCTACCCTGTCCAAATTATCAACAATAACTACAAGTCCTTGTTTATTTCGGCGTTTAAGTTCAATATTGGCACGTTCCAATAATTCCCGATTAATTGATTCTAAAATGGTACTCGTTCTCGGTTCCAGATATTGTCTTAATTGAGAACGTAGTTTAGGAGAGTCTTTCGTTTTGGCCGTAATTTTGGCAATTCCCACCGATAATTCTGCCTCTGTGGAAAGCTCTATAGGAGTCTGCAATACCTCTGATATTTCCGTAAACAATTTCTGGAAATAGCCTGGTTTAATTTTAATTTTAGCTTCTTCCATACTTTCGCCAACTTGACGAGCGATCGCCAGCAAAATATCACTAATATCGACATCTCCCATATCTAAGTCTTCTGAAGACTCAAAGTAAACAACATGGTATCCTTGTTTTTCTAATTTATCTTTGAGTCGAAATAATTCAGTGGACTTACCACAACCGATATGTCCTGTAAATAGTTGACAAGTTGGCTGATTTCCAGATAGTAATGTTATGGTTCTTTCCAATTCTCGAATAATATCGCTACCCCTAACACGGGCAAAATCTATATAATATTGTTGATCTTCAGGATTTCCTACTATTAATGTTTTGCTTGGGTTACAAGCTTTATAAAATTTAATTAAGTCCATTGTAATCGAGACTTGTTTCCCTATATTTAGGTATTATTATTTAACACTCTTAAGTCTTATTTAATAGAATTTTTGAAAATGGGCAAGAGGTATTTAACCATCTATAGGTCAAACTATAGAAGGGTAATTATCCTAATTTATAGTTAAATAGTGATGGTTTTAGGAATTTATGAGTTGAGAGAGGGAACAGGTATGGAGGGAGAAATAATTGATAATTTCTTGATAAGATCAGAGATACAGCAGATTGCAAGTAAATGAGGTACAGTCCTTAATTTGATAAATTCCCACTATTTGAAAAACTGGTATACAAACTATTTTTGCTGTACCTCATAAACCTGAAATAGGCTGTAATTTGTCTGAAATCTGCTTTATCTAATCAAAAACTGCATAACCTTTTAGCTGTTAGAAATACCTTAAGAGCAATAATCATAAACAGGAGGAAATGAGGTTTATGTTACCTTTGCTGCTACCAATTGGAGAGCCTATTCTTTTATCTGATGGTTCTACCATTATTTTTAATTCAGAAGGTTTTGAAAGATTTTTTCCTGACAGCCAACTACCAACTAGCGGTTTATTCACTCCTTTACAGCAAAATGCAATTGGTGTTTTAGGTTCAGAAGATATTTTCGGAACTTCTCAAGCAGAATTAATTATTGCTATTGATGAATTACCAAAAACTATTTATGCTTTAGAAGGAGACGATATAGTTTTTGCGAATTTTGCACCATCAGTTATTTTTGGTAATCAAGGAATAGATGAACTTAATGGTAGTCCTAATAATGATATTATTTATGGCGGTAGAGAAGGAGATGCAATTTATGCTCAAGATGGGGATGATTTATTATTTGGAAATGAGGATGGAGATGTAATTGATGCTGGCAATGGTGAAGATACTCTCTATGGTGGAAAGGGTGATGATAGACTGGATGGAAATGAAGGAAATGATTCTCTTTTTGGCAACTTAGGAGATGATGTTATTAGTGAAGGTGATAATTTTGTGAATGGAGGTGATGATTTTTTAAGTGGTGGTGAGGGGAATGTTAATTTAGATGGAGGTATAGGTAATGATTTTATTACAGGAGATAGCGGACGGGATTTAATAATTGGTAATGCAGGAAATGATACGTTACTAATATCAAGCGATCAGGTAAATTTCGATATAATTTTCGAGTTTGGCGATGGTCAATATTTAATTGCTTTAGACAATGGTTTAACTTTTGAGCAGTTAGTTATTACAGAAGCTGTCAGTTTAGCACCTCAATTAGCTGCAGAATTTATTAGGGGCGATCGCGGAACAATAGGTTTCCCAAATCCAGATGGTACTTTCAATAACGATCAGGTTTCTCCCAATGACTTAGTTATTCGAGTTGAGAATACAGGTGAAGTATTGGCTGTTGTTCGATCTGGTTCGTTTGTTGGTATACCAAAGTTAACCAGTGAAGACTTTATTTCTATTTAGTAAACTATAGCAATCCTATTTTAGTCGTGTTATATCAACAGGACTTACGCAAGAACAC
>JBFRWR010000156.1:0-9043 GCA_051439685.1 Trichodesmium sp. | reverse complement strand
TTTTTAGGTAAAATTTATTGATTAATGAATGGTTTGGAGACGAAACTCTGATGATAAAATATTACAAGCTATACCCGGATTGCTACAACTAATAATTGATAAATGAAATGAATTTTTCCTGATAAATATGAAACAGAAAGTTTGTCTAACAACTCTAGAATTTCCTCCTGATATTGGTGGGGTGGGTGAGTCGGTTGCTCGAATTTCTCAAATGTTATTAGATTTGGGTTATCAAGTTCATGTTGCTGTTTTTCATTTCAGTAAAAGAGAGTTAAAAATTCAACGTTCTTCTTGCCAGACAATAGAAGAAAATGGGATTTTCATTCATCGTTTAACTGCGGCTGTTCGGGGAACTGAATTTGATACATCGAGTAAAAGAATTATGGAATATCGGAGTGAAATATATTTTCAACTCCAGCAATTACAAAAAAAGTTTTCCTTTGATTTATGGCATGGATTTTTTATCAAAGAAACAGGATTTTTAACAACTCTTTTGGCAAAGGAAAATCAACTGCCTGTAATTAATAGTATTCGGGGAAGTGATTTACATAAACATATTTTTGACCCTCAACAACACGCTCAATTATCTTGGTGTTTGGCAAATTCGTCTTGGTTGACTTTTGTTAGTAATGATTTATATCAACGCGCCACAATTTTATCTCCAAATTTAGAAGCAAAATCATCAGTTTTTTGGAACTCTATTAAACCTATTAATTTTGCAGTTTTACCTACTCCTTCTCTTATCAAAAAATGTTCAGGAATAGTTATTGGTGCAGTGGGTAGGTTTCGCGAGAAAAAAGGTTTGGAATATTTATTGGATGCTTGTGCCCAACTTGCTGTGGAAAATGTTGATTTTACTTTATTATTAGTAGGAGATTTTGTCGCGAAAGAGCAAGAATATTGGCAACAACAAATTAATTTTAGTGGAATTTTTGAGAGAATTATAATTACTGGAATGATACAACGTTCCGAAGTAATGAATTATTTACCTGGAATAGATATTTTTGCCATTCCCTCCTTAAATGATGGTTGTCCTAATGCTTTGTTAGAAGCAATGTTAGCAAGTCGGGCAATTATTGGCAGTAATGTTGGTGCCATTGGGGAAATATTGGTGGATGGTGTAGATGGTTTAGTTGTTAACCCTGGCTCTAGTCAGGAATTAGTAGTTGGTTTGAAGCAGTTAGAGCGATCGCCTCTATTACGGAAGCGGTTAGGTAAAGCTGCTAGAGAAAAAGCTTTACGAGAACTAGCTCCTGAAGTTGAGCAACAGAATTGGGCAAAAGTTTATGAGCGAGTTTTGTTGAGTTGAGAGTAAATGTGCTTGGAGTCCGAAACCGGGTTTATGGTAGGTAGATGTCAGTATGGTAGCATTTCAGATACACCCGATTTCTCCGCTTTATTTGTTATTTTGTATAAATGTTGGGTTTCTTGGATCAACCCAACCTACAAGTTATGATTTTCGTAGCACCATGTTATATCAAATCCGGTTGAATACTTACTATATACTTGGGGGAGTAGGGGTGTGGGAAGTGTGGGGAATGTGGGGAGTGTGGGGAGATTCAATATTAAAGTCTAGTTATAAATATATATGATATAACCGGATTCTATATTAAACGTTTCTGGAGTAATCTATTGAATCAGGAACGTCAAGCTAAAGAAATTGCTGAGGAACGTGCCAAACGTTTAGAACAGTTGCTCAGAGAAGCGGGAATAAATCCAGATATTAAGTAATAGGACTTACCCAAAGAAACCCAGTTATATAGAATCCGCTTGAATAGTTATTGTATAGTAGGGAGACGCGGAGACGCGGAGATGCGGAGACGCGGAGATGGAGAGTAGAAAGAGTAGACAGAATTATGAACATATATAGCAATTCCCAAGAAGCGTGAGGTACCCGCATTCCTTGGTTTTAGGGAGTAGGGAGTAGGGAGTAGGGAAGATGAGGAAATGGGGAGTAGGGTAAGACAAAAACAACTGTACCTCAGAAAGAGTGAGAAACGCTATACTTTATAACCGGATTGTATATAAGAAATTAAGACAACTATTTGTCACTTAAAAATATAGGGAATATATGTACCTTTCCACCTCTGATCTTTACCAGATTTTAAGCTTTTGAACTCTTACATCTTTTAGATTTTAGTCACTCTAAGCTCTCTTAATACTTGTTTGACCAACAGTCTCTTAAAGATTAGTTGCAACTAAAGTTTCTAACATCTCTGAAACCTCTGGAGATATAGCAGTAAAATGTATATAAAATCCACTGTGATCCTCTGTTGTACCTGTTACCTTAGCATAAATAAAATCCATTTTTTCTTCTGCACAAGTTGGAGTTAATAAATTAATCTGAAGATTATTCATTACATCTACTAAATAATTAGATTTTACTTCAGCACAATTAGCAGATATTTTCACGAAACTGCCAGACATTAATTTTTCATCAACTTCATTTCCATGAACAATTGCAAACTGAATAGGAACTACTTGAGATAAAGCCACAAAATTTTCTAAATTTCCAGGTAACAACAAATCATATTTTCCAGCAATACCTCCTACTTCATAAATAGTTATAGGCTCAGTAAAACCTTTAATTTTTACTGCTTTTTGCTGCAAAATTTTGACAACAGAACCAACTGCTTCCAGAGTATTTCCCGAAATTAAAATTTGACCTCCCACTGTGTAAGATTCAATCCGAGAAGTCAAATTAATATTACTACCAATAACTCCATACTTAGTTCTCCTATTAGAACCAATATTACCAACAACTACTTCTCCTGTATTAATACCAATTCCCATCTTAATTTCCGGCAAATCTAATTCCTTTAATTTAGCATTAACATTAGGTATAGCCATTTGCATAGCTACGGCACAAGCAACTGCTCTTTCGGCATCATCCTCTCTCTGAGTAGGCGCTCCAAAAATAACTAAAATTGCATCACCAATAAACTCATCAATAGTACCACCATATTGACTAATTACTTCAGTCATTTCTGTTAAATAAATATTCAACATAGCAAAAATTGTTTCGGGTTCTGACCGTTCAGATATAGAAGAAAACCCTCTTAAATCAGACATCAAAATTGTCACCTTTCGTCGTTGACAATCTAACTTTAATCCATCAGGACTTTCTAATAAATTTGCTACTACTTCATCAGTTAAATAACGACTAAAAACATCACGAATATATCCAGCAGATTTAGCAATAAAAGCAATAATAGCAATTGCCGAAAACCAAATAGCTAACAATGGCGGAATTATGGGAATCCACCAACCAGATAAAAAAGCATAATAATTAATATAAAGTAACCCACCAGTTACAAAAAATAAAACAATAATAGATTGACCAGAAAACCGAGAAAATCCTCCCAAATAACGCCATTTCCAACTAACACTTGCTCCTATTCCTGACCATAAAAAAATCCAGAACCACTCTACAAATTCGGGCAATGATTTAATAGTATTAATTTGACCAAAGCCAGAATCAAGTATCATACTGGTAATATTTGCATGAATTTCTGCCCCTGACATTACTTCAGCATTACCAATAATTTCACTGCTATAAGGTGTGAGATGTAAATCATTTTTACTTTCAGCTACTGCACCAATTAAAATAATGCGATCTCGGACTAATTCTGGGGAAACTTTATTATTTAAAACATCACTTACTGAAACTTGTTGAAATGAATTTTGGGGTCCTCGATAATTAATTATTATTTGATATCCACCATTATCAAGCTGCACATAACTACCATGATTTTTTCCTAAACGAGCAAATACAGTTTCTCCTACTTGTAAATAATTAGGATTACTTACTGCTGGTTCAGGAATTATTTGAAACCTTTCGAGATAAATTGCTGCTAATTTTAATCCTAAACCGGGTACTATTTCTCCTTCTTCATCTACTAAAAATAAAAAGAATCTCCTAATTTTACTATCATTATCTATCAATATATCATTAGCAGCAACTTGACCCAATTTCTCTAGAACTGGCGGGGGATTAATTGGCGAATCATGTTCATTACCAACTACTTTTCTAATACCAATTAAATGTGGCGTAGATTCAAATACTTTTACTAATTTTTCATATCCTGGTTCTTCTGGTAAATCTCGATATATATCTAAACCAATTGCTGCTGGCTGATACTTTTTCAATCTTTCTAGTAACTTGGCAAGGATTTCGTCTGATAAAATTGACATCCCTAAAGTTTGTATATCTGATTCAGTAATTCCCACAATTAATATTCTTTTATCTATTGGTTTTTGTGGACGTAATCTCATTAATTGATCGAATGCTGCTAATTCAAATATTTGCAAACCTCCTGTGAGATGCAGCCCAATTAATAGGATAGTCATACTAGGGACAGTAACTAATAAGCCACGCCATTTCCAAGCCAGCTTTTTAATTCTTTTTTGCCACATAGAAAAAACTTGTTTTTGTGATTACTTGATGATCTTTTGAGCAGTAATCTCTATCCAGTATAGCAATCTTATGTATGTTGAAAATTTCTGGTAAAACCAGGAAGCTATGGTGAGAATTTAAAAATTTTATAGTCAACTTTTTGATGATTTATTTGATTAAATTATTTTTCAGATTAGTTAGAAACACTTCTTTGTTTATTTGCCTGTTTGCTGTTATCTTCAAGGAAAAAAATATAGTTACTGAGCTACTGAGAATTTTCCTAGATAAAAATCTAATGTCGGAGTGTGAATAAATTTTTCTTTAGCCTGAGCATTAGTTGAATTAAATGATTATTTGGGAAATATAGAAATTTAATTTAGTGTACTTCCATCTCTAGCTTTTTTTCAAGTTGCAATTAGAGATGTATCAGGTTGAATAAGTTCTATAAGACCTTGACTTATAAGCAGTAGTAAAGTTGCTGCTTCAGACAAAATATAGCTACTACAACTTCTAGAAAATACTTTACTTTGAGATGCTCCTCGATCTGGAAGTTTGTAGATTTCAGTCATTTTCCACCTAATACTTATGTTTCTCAAAGTTACGATTACTGAAGCAGGTTTTTGTAAGAGATTATAAATACTAAATAAGCTAATTGCTAAAACAACTGACAAACTAGCAATTAATAAAATTAATAATAAATATCTCATAGAAACTCTGGAGTTACTGATATCTGAAATTTGCAGTTATTTAGAAACTCTTCCCATAAATTAAGGTCTAAAGCCTCTCTTTATAATTAATAATTGATAATTGATAATTAATAATTATCAAGACTTTTCATGCTCAACTATCTATGAGCAATTGTTAAAGACGTAATTATCCATTATCAATTAATGAACCAATCCTGTTCTGGATAAGAAGAGGTAATTATTATTGAACTATTTCAGAATTAGAAAAGAATGATGATTAATCCTGAGTTATCCCTACTTTTGCTAAAGCTGCTCTGAGATTACCTTGGCACTCAGATAAAATTTTATCCCCTTCTTCTTTTTCTAAACTACTCCAGTGCATAAAAAGTGCTAATTTAACAGAATCACTACTTTTATTTAATAATTTACTAGCTTCATCCCGACTCAACTCAGTTAAATCCTCAATCATGCGTAACGCTCGATCGCGTAACTTAGTATTTTTGACAGCCACATCAATCATTCGATTACCATAAACCTTACCCAATCTCACCATTACCCCTGTTGATAAGATATTCAAAGCCATTTTTGTTACTGTTCCGGCCTTAAGGCGGGTTGAACCAGCCAATAGTTCTGGGCCAACTAATAACCTAATATCTACATCTACCTCTATGCTAAATTGCTCAATAGGCACACAAGTAATAAAAATTGTTTTTGCGCCCCTTTGCTTTGCAGCTTCCAAAGCTCCGTGAACATACGGAGTCGTTCCACCAGCAGTAATACCGACTACTACATCTAAATTTGTCACATGACGCAAGGCGATCGCTTGACTACCATCTTCCCAGCTATCTT
Source organism: Trichodesmium sp. (assembly GCA_051439685.1). GTDB lineage: Bacteria > Cyanobacteriota > Cyanobacteriia > Cyanobacteriales > Microcoleaceae > Trichodesmium. The sequence continues at coordinate 3,112 of JBFRWR010000156.1, read as the reverse complement.
CTAAATCTTCCGAACTGCGAACTAAAGCTCCCGCACCTCCAGCAATAATCCCTTGTACCAACTCTGGAGGCGTGCAAAATGTTGGTGGACATTCAGCGGCATCCAAAACCCCCAAACGCCCACTCGTACCTGCCCCCACATAAAACAACCTGCCACATTGGCCTAAAGCCTTAGTAGTTATGTCCACTGCTTCAGCCAATTGTAAACGGGAAGAAGCGATCGCCTCCAAAGTCCGGTTATCCTCCTGATTAAATAAGTCCACCAACTCTAAAGAACTTAACTGGTCTAAATTATGACTATTAGGATTAACCTGTTCAGTTAATAAATGACCTCGTTCTTGTAAATTTTTCATATCTTAACCTTGACAAAATATTCAAAAAATAGTAATTTCAAATTAAATAAGGATATTAGTCCCTCTCTGTATTTATACGAGGGGAACCTATCCATCAGTGAAACTAATTTTACTGGACAAAATGAAAATTAAGCAGAGTGACGATACAAAGATCATCAATTTCTCTTAACTTTTGACTTAGAGAAGACCCTCTAATTGACGTCTAATTTTATCTAATTCAGCGTTTTGCTTTTCAGTGTTCTGCTCTGCATCTTCTTGCCAATCAGTATTTTTGACATTATTTTCTGGAGGAATAGCCAAAGCACCAGCAGGCATCATTTCCCAGTCATAATCCACACTTCTACAAAACTCCATAATTTCTTCCTCGTCAAATTCTTCTACTGTAGGAGCAGGAAAATCTTGAGCCTCCAGTAAGACACCAAAGCGAATCGCATCATCTTTAGACTTAAACATCAGTACCTTATTGCGATCGCCAACTTGAATTGTATGTATTCCCTCATTTTCAGTCCTAGCATTAAACAGTAAAACAAATACTCGCATAACTTTTCCCCAGTTGAATAGACAATTGTTTTGTATATATTAATAGACAGAAAGAAAAAAGTTATCTAAATTATAGAGATAATTGTCAAAATCATTTTGCCAAGCTCTCCACAAAAGGTGTTACTGAATACTGGGATGATTGAAGCCGACACGGAGACACGGAGACACGAAGACACGGAGACACGGAGACACGGGGACACGGGGACACGGAGACAGGGAGACACGGAGACACGGGGATTATAGTTAGGGCTTGCTGATTAAATATCAAAGTATTAACGGGTAAAAGTTTGAACAATTTTAGGTCTGGAAAAAGTACCTGCTTTTTGGTTGATCTTGCCGAAAAAGTGAGGATTTTAGGGTAAATATGGCAGAAAATCACTCCAGGTATTTTTTGAACTAACTTCTCTATAACTCCTCTAAGAGCTTACTCTTAACTACTCCCTACTCCCTATTCCCTACTCCCTACTTCCTACCTCAACAAAAAGACTTTCCATAGGCAAACCCTAGCTATTTAATATAATTCGGATTAAATTTGTAGCAGCTTACTAAGTAGAGCGATAAACAAATAAAATCTACTAAAATTTACCCATAATTTTATACACAGAGATACATATAGTATCGCCCAGGTATATTTGAACCAAATATAAAACTTTTAATTTTTTTTTAACTGAATTATGACAAATACTCCAGAAAATCCCAACAATTTAACTGACTCTAGAAACCCCAGAAAATGGAGACGAATCATAATTATCAGTAGCTTAGGACTAGGTACAGTTACTGTAGCAGGAGGAATAGGAGTCACTTGGTTCGTACAGCATAAATTGGCCCCAATGATTAGTAATAGTTTAACTAGGCTAACTCAAAGGCCAGTCAAAGTAGGAGAATTAAAAAAGTTTGGCCTGGGATACATAGAATTTGGCCCTTCATCCATACCTCCCGCTGCAACTGACTCAATTACGGCCTCTACGGAAGTAGTTAAAGTCAAATTTCCTCTCGGACCTATTTTATTTAGAACTCTAAAACTTGATATTACTTTTGGCAAATCTCAAGCATTTTTGCAGCAAGAAACTGACGGTTTATTTAAAATATCTAAGTTAGCAGACTTACCTCCTCCACCATTAAATATTGAAATTCAAGAGTTAAATTTTCCAGAATTAGATGTAACGATCCAACCTTCAGAGAAGGGAACTGAACCTATATTTTTAGACTTAAGTAACAGTGAAGTTCTTTCTAAAAATAAACAACAACGTTGGTTAGCAAATCTTAATGGCAAAGTTATAAATGGTGGTAATTTTAAACTTAATGCGGAAGCTAATTTGCAAACTTCTGAAGTTAAAGCTAATGTCATAGCTAAAAAATTACAACTGCCAATATTTGCTCCTCTAGCATTAGCAGTAGAAAATATTCCCGATATAAATTTACGCAGTGGGGAGTTAGATGCAAACCTCCGCGCTCAAGTTAAAATAGCTGACAATGTTGCAGATATTGTGCAAGATATTCGAGGAAGGGTTAGCTTACAGAAGTTTGCAGCTAGTAGTAGTCTTTTTAGTAATATAGTTAACCTGAATACAGTTGCTAATGTTTCTTGGCCGCGAGTTAGAGTCGAAAATTTCAATGCTGACTACGGGAATATTGGTTTACAAGTGCAAGGTACAGCAGAAACAGCAGCAGACTTTGACCCCAAAAATATTAGACTAGATTTAAAAGCGGCTGTTTTGCCAGTTACTTTTGAGACTTTGTTTAATACCGCTACCAGAGAAATTAATTTACTCTCGAATAATATTCAGTCTGCTGAAACTAAGCAACAACTACAGCAGATCGGGAGTCAAATTCAAGAATACAGATATTTGTTAGATGGGGGAGTCACAACAGATATTAATGTTTCTGGTAGTTTGCTTCAACCAGTAGTTTCAGGAAAAATTGAGACTACGGAAAATACCAGAGTTGACAGATTAAAATTTAAGGATATCGCTACCAACTTTACTATTAGTCCGCAGTTAAACCAACAGTTTCAACCAGTTAATGTGACTGCCAATTTCTCTGACTTAGAAATTAACCCAGTCGTAGGAGGAAAAATTACTGGTCAAGGAAGCATTTCAGAAACTGTAGGGGCGATTAATGAATCTGTAGGGGCGATTGGCGAATAGCCCCTACCGGGGAATGCAAACAAAGTAAAGAGTCAGGAACCACAAACGAAATTTAATCCAAAAGATGAATGAT